>CBDUZK010000163.1:0-4720 GCA_965371675.1 uncultured bacterium
CAAGTCGTAGTTCGCCGGCAGTACGGAGCCAGACTCAACCACATCACTCCGGGGACGCTACTCATCTCACCGAGGTCACAACCTGCTCTACTCGAGCAGTACATCCTCGCGCAGAACGCTCTCGCTCGCGTACTCACCAAGTCCTAGAACCCCGGTCTCCGGGAGAAACCCAGGACATAAAGTTCGTCTGGGGAAACCCGGGGGGAACCGTGGACACTTCAGAATCCCAAGAGCGTCAACATGCCGGCTGCTCCCCGATTGCCGGGCCTCAATAGGTACACCCGAAGCATACCGGCGTCGGTGCGGCGTTTGCTCTGTGCAGGTTCCTCCTCGGCCTCCATTGTCGCCACAGCATCGAACGGAGCCGCCATGCGACCGTAGTCGCCTGCGCCGCGGCCTGACCGAACCTACGGCTTCGGCTCGACGGCGCTGAAGACGCCGGTGCGAATCCTGGCCAGGACTTCCGGGTCGCAGCCCCGGGCATGCCACTTGTCTAGCAGCACCTTGGCCGCCATCGCGAAGCTCTCCCCCGATATCTTCTGCTGGCGTGAGAGCTTGTAGAGCTGGCGCCCGAAGTTAAGGTACGGAACGTAGAAGATGGTCGAGACCCCGGACAGGTTCAGGACCTCCTTGACCTTGCGTTCCATCTTCACCAGGTCGATAACCGCGGCCTTGTACCGGGCAGCCATCTGTTCCTGCATATCATCGAGCGATCCCTTGACCCGCTCGGTGTTATACTTGGCCTTCCATTTGGCCGTTCTGCGTACAGCGTCATCCATAAGAGTTCTCCTTTGCCGGAGCAGAACCGCAGGCATCCCGGCCATGCGGATGCCACCAATAGCCGGTGTCCGGGTCCGCCATCCGGCAGGACATGATACTCCACGCCAAACCCGCTGTCAAATGCGGTCCGGAATCGACATATATACCGGTACGACGGAAACTTAGCCTACTCCAAATGTACTTCTGAAGGTCACCCGGGGGGTCACTCCCCCAGTGACTCCCCGGGTGACCCCCCAAGTGACCCGACGAGTCGTTTTACGAGTGGTTCGGTGATTGAATTGAGCAGTGACTCGTAGAGTGAATCGCGGATAGAATCATGGTATCAACCGCCGTGTGAACCCTGGATTCAACCCTCCACTCAATCGCGGAATCGTATGGCGATTCACCGGGCGATTGATACGCCGATACAATCGACGGGTCATTCGTGGAGTCATGTGCCGATTGAATCGCGGAATCGTATGGTAGTCCAAATCTGGGATTTGGAGTCGAGCCTGGTCCGAAGGCTGAGGACGTATCCAATGAACCGTCCTGTTGGGCATGAAACTGAAAACCAGCAGTCGATGCCGGTCGAGGAATACCGGACGGCGAATGAGCAAGGGTACAATACGAACTCTCTATCGGAATCCTAGTGGAAACCCATGTCGGGCGAGATGTGGTTCCACATGTCACTCCTGCTTCCGGTCCTCCATGCTCATTCCCCGGTCGTCAATCCTCGCGGCGTCCTTGACGGCTATTCCGATACCGAATGCCGAATCACAAGTGCCGAATCCGTAAATCGGAAATCGACATTCGCCACTTCCTCCTCTCTCTTACCCGCAGCCCGCTTGACATTCTCTTTCCCTGCGACAACATAAACTTATGAGGAACGTTTCCCCGCCCGGACAGCAGCGCACGAACACGCGCACACACGCCTGGATTCTCGCGGCGGGTCGCAGGAAGACCCGCTCGGCGGAGACGTTGTGACCATCATCGCCCTGCTCGTATTCGGCCTGAGCCTCAACTACCTCTCGAGCACGCCCGAACCTCCCGGTCCCAACGGCCCCTCCCTTTTCTTTCGCGATACGCTGTGCTATGTCGGTACTTACGCCGGCGTCGAAATCCTCAACCTGGCAGACCCGGATTCGGTTCGGATCGTATCGCACATCACGACTCCGGGCTACACCCGGCACCTGGACCTGGATTACCCGCATCTCTATGTCGCGGACGACTACAACGGGCTTCTCGTGCTCGACGTGTCCGACCCAACGCGGATTCAGAGGGTCGGACACTGCCCTGACATTCGGGCAGCATACGGGGTCGGGCACTACGGCCAGTTCGTGTATGTCGGAGACTGGGACGACGGGCTTGTCGTAGTAGATGTATCCGTACCCTCCGAGCCCGTGCGGGTCACGAACGTTGCCATGGCCGAGTGGGCGCAGGGGTTTCAGGTTCGCTATCCATACCTCTATCTGGGTACGTACAACTCGGTATCGGGTACCGGTTCTGTGCGCGTGTTTGACATCTCGAATCCGACCCTGCCCGTGCAGGTCGAGTGCGAGACGCGGACAGACTTCTACTGCCGCGACCTCGCCATCCGGGATTCCGTGCTCTTTGCCTGCTCCGCGCTCGACGGGGCAATGGGTCCCAACCTCCGGCTCTTCGACATCTCCGACCCCGAGGCTCTCGTAGAACTCGGGTCCTATCGGGCACCGAACGGCGCGGCCGTGGTGGATGTGGCACTGCGGGACGATGACAGCCTCGTTTTTGTGTCAGCATTCACGCAGGGACTGGTGGTGCTCGACGTCACCGACCCCTGCAACCCGACCGAACTGGCCACACTCCGGCCCGGGGGCTGCCAGTCCGAGGGCATCGCGGTCCAAGGTCAGCGGGTCTTTCTGCTGCAGGCAGACCCGTACGTCGGCATGGTCCAGGTAGATGTTACGGACCCGATGCAGCCCGTTCTTCTCGGCAACTTCTCCCAGGGAGCTTTCTTCTACCGGTCTCGTGCGCAGTCCACCATCGGCTACTTCTGTCGCCAGAAGGGCGGGATTGACCTGTACGACCTCAGTGACCTGTACCAGCCGACCAAGGTCGGTTTCTGCCCTTCACAGGCCGATGCCGTCCTTCCCAGTGGAGGGCTGCTTTTCAGCTCGAACGTGGTCCAGCGAGGGCTCGACGTCTACGACATCACGGATCCAACCACACCCGTCCACCTAGCCTCAGCCGACACGATGCTCCCCTACGCTAATCTTGTGCGTCGGGGAAATGTGCTTTACTACGTCGGGGGACTACGAGGACTCGGGAATACGTACCTCGTGGCCGTCGATGTGTCCGATTCGACGCAGCCGGGCGTGGCAGGTAAGGCTCTTTACCGCGGATGCAACTACGAGATTGCACTCGACCCTGCCCGGCAGTACCTGTATGCGACTCAGTACCGCCTGCTGAGGGTTTTCGGCCTGGCTGATCCGTTCCACCCGGTTGAGGTTGCTCAGTGTTCGCTCCGCGGTTCGGGGCCGGGACTGGTGGTCCGGAACCGGTACGTGTACGTTGCCGACTATACGGAGGGATTGACGGTAGTGGATGTCGCCGACCCGACGCAGCCATATGTTGTCGGAACCTACCGGCATCCCCTGCACAACTCCTTCATCGACGTGGCGGTTATCGACAGCGCCGCGGTTGTCTGTAACGGTTCACGGGGTATCTTGCTGCTGAACGTGGCCGATGTGACCGACATTCGCCTGGAAGACGCCTACGATACACCCGAATCTTCTTCCGATGTGACAACGGTGCGCGACAGCGTGTTTGCGGTGACTGACGGGGCGTTCGTGATGTTCTTCGCTGTGCCTGGCGTGGGCATCGCTGAGACTGGCCAGCTTGGATTCACGGAACTGCCAAGCGGGCCGACTCTCGTTTCTGCAGCCCTGCGGCTGGGCGGAGATGCACGCGCCGTCCTACTCGACATCACCGGCCGACGGGTAATGGACCTTGCGCCGGGCGAGAACGACGTGAGCCGTGTTGCGCCGGGCGTGTATTTCGTGGTGGCAGAGCAGGACAGGGTTGTTTCCAAGGTAATACTCCAGCGGTAGGGTAGCCGGGCGTCAAGCGTGCCCCCGGCCCTAGAACCGGACCGCCCCGAAGGGCGCTGGGACAAAGGTTAGTATCAGTATCAGGAGCGCGACCAGCGCTAGGATGCGGTCGGTGCGGCTGAGCGGGGTGACATTGTCGAGCGGCTTGGGGTGCCGGAGCCCGAATATCGTTATCATCACGGCCCAGAATGGCCAGCCGAGCCAGAACCAGCCCATCCCGATAAGCGCGGCGATGACAATCCAGTTGATGGCGGTGCGGTATCGACCGGAGACCGCGTAGACGACGTGCCCGCCGTCGAGTTGCCCGGCCGGCAACAGGTTGAGCGCGGTGATGAAGAACCCGAGCCAGCCCGCGAACGCGACCGGGTGAAGCATGACGTCGACACCTTCGGGCAGGCTGCCGAACCGGAGCACGGACAGCAGGTGGAATATGAGCGAGGAGCCGAGCTGGATACCGCCGGTCTGCTCGCCGATTGCCACTGTGTCGGACAGCGCGAGCCCGATTATCGTGACCGGGATTGCGACGATGAACCCGACCAGGGGCCCGGACATCCCGACGCGGATGAGCGCGCCTTTGTTCGGGACCGGCGAGCGGAGCCGGATGAACGCGCCCATCGTGCCGGTCATCGGGTGCGGGACCGGGAGGAAGTAGGGCAGGGTGGCGTCCACGCCGAGCCGGCGCGCGGTGAAGTAGTGGCCGAGTTCGTGGCTGCCGAGTATCAGCAGGATGCTGAACGAGAACGGCAGGCCGTAGACGATTTCAAGCGGGTTGGCGAGCGGGTTGTGCCCCATCTGGAACGCGCCGACGAACAGGGTGGTGAGGATGGTGGCAAGGAACAGGACGAGGTTGACCCAGCGCCGGGGCGGCTTCAGGT
>CBDUZK010000164.1:0-4711 GCA_965371675.1 uncultured bacterium
GGGTTCGCCCAGGCTGTTGAACATCCAGATTTCCTTCTCCGAGGTCGGGTTCGGCAGCGGGTATGCTTCGAGCATGAACAGCTTCCCCCACTGGGTACACTGGGCGTAGGTGTAGAGCAGGCTGTCGGAGTAGGCGAAGAAAGCGCCGGCGGCAAGCGAGTCGTTGTACCCCGAATAGCTCACCTCCGACGAACCGAAGTACCCGGTACCACCCTTGGCCGAATCCGGTGAGCCCGCCTTGATCCATGCCTCGGCCAGACACTCGGAACTGTTATCGAAGTCCCCGGCCAGACAGGTCGGCCCGATGACAATCGGCGTCATCCGTCCATTCTGCAGGTTGTACACGTCCGAAACCGAGAAGGTCGGGCTCACGTTGCCCCATCCGGTAACACTGCCGTGACCGCGGTACAGCATCCACGAACGGCCCAGCGCGAGCGAGTCCATCAACCCCTGCTTGGTGTTCAGACCCCAGCGCTGGAACAGGGTATCGAACTGGGTGAACGGCCGACCCATCACGTAGTTCCGGATACGAATCACCACGCTCCAGAACCGCGGCGAGCCCTCGTATGCCGCCACCGACACGACCTTGCCGAACCAGTCCGTGTTAGCCATGTACGGCTCTTTTTCATACTTGTACAGCTTGTTCATCGCGGCCTGGGCCTCGGTCACGGTCTGCACGCACACCCGTCCGACCATCAGGTCCGCGAGGATATCTCCGCCCTCGTGGGTCGAGTAGGGCAGGTCCGAAGCATGGGTATTGCCCGAGTAATGATAGCACTGGATGAAGCCGGGAGCATCACCGACCAGCAGCACATAATCGGGCGGCAACGGCCAGTTGTTGTACGCGTCGGCGACATAGGCCCGAATCGTGGCCGAATCGCCGCCCCCGATCTCAGACGTGGTCTTCACAACCGTCCGCCACCCCTTGCGGGTCTTCCACTCCGCAAACGGCACAACCGCGCTCTCAAAGGAGTCGTGCGTGATAATCAGGTAGCTACCGTCCATCGGCTCCTGCGGCGGACCGAAGTCGTAGTTGGCGACCAGCCGCCGGTACAATGGCTCGAACGCCCGCGATACCCCGCGCCGGCTCCGGTGCTTCACGTTGACACGGCCCGGCCCGTCGGACACCAGCGCCACCCGCAGCCGCTTCGCCACTCGCAACTTCCCGCTCACCGGATTGTACCGCACCGGCTGCAGCACCAGTTGCACCAGGCGCAGGTCCCGCATTATCATCGGGTCAGTCACCCGCTCGCTCGCCGCCGGGTACAGCGCGTCCGTGTCGTACCGCTTTTCATCAATCGCGAATGGAACCGACGACTGGTCCTCACGCAGCGGCGCCTGGGCCGGGAGAACGCGGTAGCCGTCAAGCACCACTTCCTCAATCTCCATCACTTCGACCCGGACCGCCCGGTTGTCCGGTATCTTCAGGAACCGGGCCACGACCGGCAACTGCGGGGCCCCCTGCTCGGTCAGCAGGCCGCCGGCCGCGATGCCCAGCTCGACCGTCTGCCAGGTCCGACCGCCGGCTTCGGTCTCGCCAACGTACACTCCGGCCAGTTCCAGTTCGACCACGGTCCGGAATGAATTGGAACTGATCACCCGGAACTCGGCCGCCTGCTCCGGCTGACCGGCTTCAAACGGCACCCACTGCCGGGCCGCGGTCATGCCGACCACCAAGGCCAGCAGCGCCACAATTACAAAGGTCTTTCTCATCGCGTCCTCCTGTCAGGGATTGTGTCTGCGGAATCGGAATATCATCAATTCAACACCTGGAATCAGATGTTAGTCCCGGCCTGACCCGAGTCAAGCCGGCGAAGAACCGGCCACCGGACGGCCCGTGCTGCCTTGACGTTCCGGTGCCGGGCTACTAGACTGCCATGACTGACAAGAAAACTCGCAATGAGCATCAAGAAGCCGGCACCTACAGCGTCCGCTGGGATGGCCGCGATGCGCAAGGCAGTCGAATGGCGGCCGGCGTCTATTTCGTCAGGCTCCAGGCCGAGGACACACAAGAAACCCGAAGGACAATCCTTGCCCGGTAGATTCGCTTCACTGGGGAGGCGGTTCTCGCCTCCCCTTGCTCTCGTGCTGATGGGTTTGGCCTTGGTTGCGGCCCTGCCTGCTCCACTCCGGGCGCAGCTACGTATGCGCCGGTCCATCTGTCTTCTGAGCGGACTGTATCACGAGGCGCATGGCAAGGTCCTTGCTTGCGACAGCGACCACGATGGACGTCAAGAGCTTATCTTCCACACCGGCACCATCAACCCGAGTGACCCCTTGCGCTGGGAGGTGTGGGAGTACCGACCGGTCAATCGGTACGAGCTGGTCTACGCAGACACTGGAGCGTATCCACGACCACCCGGGATTCTGACTGGGAACCTGTTGCCGTTCGATGTCGGTGACATCGACCAGGACGGGCTCGTCGATATGGTCGGAATCAACGTCGAGCAGTCACAACATCCCGATACGGTCTACGACCTCATCGCGGTCCACGAGAGCCCGGATTCGTTCTCCTACCCGACCGAGATGGTCTGGCACTATCGGTACGGAACCAACCTCGTCATCCCGCAGCCGCTCTGCTACGTGCCGGACCTGGACGGGGACTCGAAGCGCGAGATTCTGATGCCGACACCCGGGCTGGGCATCGCGCTGTGGGAAAACGTGGCCGACAACGAAAACCAGCTCGTCTGGGTGGACCGGGTGGTCAACCAAGTTTGGGGTTTGACCGGCGGCGATTTCGACCTGGACGGGCTGGGTGAGTACGTCGGCGGTTTCTACAACGCCCACGTGGTCGAGAACGCGGTCGCGCAGCAGGACACCTACGCGCTGGTGTTTGTCGATTCCACGCATCGGGCCAACGGGCACGACGTGTTCTCAGGCGAGGATTTGGACCAGGACGGGTTGCCCGAGTTCTTCATCCGGTTCTGGGACGTGCCGATGAGCCGGTTCTACCTGTACTGCTGGGAGCGGAGCGGTGACAACGAGTACGAGCGGACGCTCGTGGACCGGAAGCTGATGTCCACCCGGGGCAGTTCGCGCAGCATCTGCGGGGACCTGGACGGGGATGAGATTGAGGAACTGGTCTGGGCGCTGCCGTTGGGAGCGTACGTCTACAAGGCGGTCGGGAACAACACCTATCAGGAGGTCTGGCACTGGCGGGATGACCACGGCATACACGAGTGCGTGATTGCCAACGTCCACGACATGAACGGCAACGGGTACGGCGACCTGGTGCTGGCTGGCAGCGGCAAGACGTCTGTGTTCGAGGTCGAGGCTGTCCAAGTGCAGTACCCGAATGGTGGTGAGATGTTGGCCCATGGCGATACCTGCTGGATAGACTGGGAGACGTTCGAGCCGCCCCGTTGCGATTCGGTGTCGCTGTTCCTCTTGACCGACACGGTCGTGCCTCAGGGCGAGGGGTTCTGGAGGATAGATACGATAGTGACAGGGCTTTCGCCCGGAGACACGACCTGTCCTTGGGTCGTGCCGGATACGGTGTTGGATGCGGCGTGGATTGTCGCGATTACGTACGGGCCGGGGTGGCAGTTTGATCGGTCCGACGAGCCGTTCCGGATTGTGCCGGCCGGGATGGCCGAAGGCGGGAGAATGAAGGCTGAACCGGCTATGCCGACGCTCGTCGGCGATGTGCTGTACGTCCCGAGGCGGGCGTTTCGCCATTCCACATTCGCACTTCTCAATTCCGTCGGCCGGAAAGTCATGGAGCTTCTACCCGGCGAGAATGACGTGCGGCATATTGCACCGGGAGTCTACTTCGTCAGAGAAGAAGGTCCGAGAAGCCAGGGGGCCGAGAGGTCGAACCGGAAGGTAGTCATACAAAGGTAGACAGCAGACAGTGGGAGGAAACCAGAAGGCAGAAGGCGGAACGTAGAAGGCACAGGGAAGACGGCAGGCAGCGTGGCGAGCCGACCACGAGCCTGGCCGCAGCCCGCCCCGACGCTCCGGACGGCCCGTACTGCCTTGACCTTTCCGCGCCCACCTGCTACACTGCCATGGCTCATGAACAAACCCGCGTCGTTCGTTCCCCTCGCGGTCATCGTGGCGCTGATGCCGAACCTCCTGTGCGCTCAGCCGCCGGCGCCGGCCGACGTATCCGTCTCCCGCCGCAACGCCATTACCGAGGCTGCGCGCAAGGTCAGCCCCGCGGTCGTCTCAGTCGTTGTGACCCAGGTCCGCATCGTCACCTACGACCCGTTCGGCGGGTTCGGAGTCGACGAGTTCTTCCGCGACTTCTTCCCGCGCCGGCGCTACCGCGAGGAAGTGAAGTCGATGGGCTCGGGCGTCATCGTGAACCGGGAAGGCGAGATCGTGACCAACGCCCACGTGGTCCGCAACGCCTCCGCAATCAGGGTCACGCTGCCCGACAATCGCGAGTTCGACGCCGAGCTGCTCGGCATCGACAACGGTCTTGACCTCGCCCTGCTGAAAGTCGAAGGAGCGAACCTGCCGGTGGCGGAGCTCGGCACGTCCGCGGACCTGCTGATCGGGGAATGGGCAATCGCGTTCGGCAACCCGTTCGGGTTCCTGCTGCAGGACGCCCAACCCACGGTCACGGTCGGCGTCATCTCCGCCCTGCACCGGGACGTCAAGACCGGGCGCGGCCAGGTGATGTCGGACGTGATCCAGACCGACGCCGCCATCAACCCCGGCAACTCCGGCGGTCCGCTGGTCAACGCCGACGGCCGGGTCATCG
>CBDUZK010000165.1:0-4709 GCA_965371675.1 uncultured bacterium
CATGAGATGCAGGCTAGTTTTCAGACAAGCTCCACAATACCATTTCCCACCACCCACAGGCTGATTTCAGATTGCCGGATGTAGCCTGCTAACCGGTGCCCGCGAGTGGAGCGGTCTGCAACCCTTGGGGGCAAGCCACCGTCTCATTCGTGACCGCCGAAGTCAGTCAAAACAGGAGGTCGCAGCAGCGTACTCTTCACGGTGATGTGAAGCCACAACCCAGGACCGCACGCGCCCGCCAAAAGGGCACACGTTACGACCGTCCGCCGCCTTGACAAATCAGACTGGAGGCCATACAGTTGACTTGATGTCCTGGCCTGACCGCGCCCGGATTGCCGGGTCAGTTCGCGTTCGCTAGGGGTTCAGGCGAGTCCGCGTGGTTCTGACAGGAGGAATTCGTGGTCACAGCAAACACCGCAGGAGTGAAGAAGCTCGTCTCGCTCGCGCTGCTCATCATCGCGCTGCTCTTTCCCGGCTCAGTCGTGCTGAGCCGACCTTTCCCGTCGTTCATGCTCGTCAGTTCCGTTGTGCGCGGGGTGGCGCGCCCGGCATCGGGCATCGAGCAGGGGCTCGACGACGGCGAGTTCTTGCTCGACACGAGCATCACCGCTGTGCCTGCATGCCATACCCAGGATGGACCGGCCGCTGCATTCGACGGCACGAACTTCCTGGTGGTGTGGCACGACGGGCGCGATAACGACGCCACTGCGGACATCTACGGAGCGAGGGTCAGCCAGTCCGGAACGGTGCTTGACCCTGCCGGTATCCCGATTTCCACAGCCGCAGGCTCCCAGTTCAATGCTGCGGTGTCGTTCGACGGCACGAACTTTCTGGTGGTGTGGGGAGATAACCGCGGCGTCGCGCGGACGGACGTCTACGGGGCACGGGTGAGCCCGTCCGGAGCTGTCCTCGACACCAATGGCATCCCAATCTCAACTGCAGCTTACGACCAGGACTGCCCGGCGCTCTCATTCGACGGTACGAACTACCTGGTGGTGTGGACGGACCACCGCAACGACAACGATGACATATACGGAGCGCGGGTTAGCCCGTCCGGGGCTGTGCTTGACCCGCAGGGCGTCGCCATCTGCGATACGATGAGACCACAGGGCTACCCTGCAGTCTCATTTGACGGCACGAACTACCTTGTCGCCTGGTGGGATAGTCGAAACGCGTCCCCCAACATCTACGGTGCGAGGGTGAACCAATCCGGGACGGTTCTTGACCCGCAGGGCCTGGCCGTCTGCGACACAGCAGTCGGCCGTGGGCGGCCCGCGGTGTCCTTTGACGGTACGAACTACCTGGTAGTCTGGGCCGACAGGCGCGATACCGGTGAGTACACACCCGACATCTATGGCGCGCGGGTCGCGCAGTCAGGGACCGTGCTTGACCCCGACGGCTTGCCCATCTGCGCGGCAGATAGGTCCCAGGGTTCTCCAGCCGTTTCCTTCGATGGCGCGAACTATCTGGTGACCTGGGCGGACGGCGACATACACGGAGCGCGGGTTTCCCAGTCCGGGACCGTCCTGGACTCGCTGGGCTTCGCCATTTCCGCCGCAACGGATCAACAGGGATCGCCTGCGGTTTCCTTTGGCGGAACGAACCACCTGGTGGTGTGGAATGACGGGCGTAGTCCGAGCGGCTGGTCTGACATCTACGGGGCGCGGGTGAACCAGGCCGGGTCTGTGCTTGACCCCGAAGGCGTCCCAATCGCCACGTCAGCGCACTGGCAGTGGTCTCCCGCGGTCTCCTCCGACGGCACAGACTTCCTGGCGGTGTGGGAGGACTATCGCTACGACCCAGATACATCTTGTATCTACGGAACGCGGGTGAGCCAATCGGGGACGGTTCTTGACCCGCAGGGCTTCGCCATCTCGACTGCAGCGAGCTTCCAGCCGTCTCCCGCCGCTTCCTTCGACGGCACGAACTACCTGACTGTGTGGAGGGACAGCCGCAACGAACAGCATGGGGATATCTACGGGGCGCGAGTGAGCCAATCGGGGACGGTTCTTGACCCGCAGGGCATCGCCATCTCCACTGCACGGAGCTTTCAGTGGTCTCCTGCGGTCTCGTCCGACGGTACGAGCTTCCTGGTGATGTGGGAGGATGCGCGCAACGACGCTGGCGACATCTACGGGGCGCGGGTGAGTTCTGAAGGCGAGGTGCTGGACCCTGATGGCATACCGGTCTCGACCGCTGAGCGGGAACAGTTCAATGCTGCGGTGTCGTTTGACGGCACGAACTTCCTTGTTGTGTGGGGAGACCAGCGCGGCCGGACGCGAACGGACATCTACGGGGCGCGGGTGAGCCCGTCTGGAGCTGTGATTGACACCGCTGGCATTCTGATTTCCGCAACGTCCAGATGGCTGAGGTCACCCGTGCTCTCGTTCGACGGTACGAATCACCTGGTAGTGTGGACGGGCAGCAACAACCTCTTCGACACCATCTATGACATCCATGTGGCGCGGGTGAGTCCTGCCGGTGTGGTCCTTGACACAAGCGGCATCACGCTCTCCACGGCAGAGTATCCCCGTCCCTATCCAGCGGTTGCGTTCGATGGCACAGACCACCTGGTGATGTGGGAGCGCGAACGGAACGTCAGTCCGTGCATCTACAGGGTGCGGGTGACGCCTCAGGGCATTCCGTTCGACTCGGGAACGGTTGTGACTGGACTGCACGGCTCGGGTGGGGAAGGCTTTCTTTGGCCAGCCCTTCTTGCGCTGGCGCGCGGAGCGGAAGACTCGGTGTTCCTAGTATATGCGAGCCGGGCGCTAACGGTCGGCGGCAAGGCATACAATGCCCAGCGCATCTGGGGCAAGATGAACCCGGCGCTGGGGATCGAAGAAGAACCAGGCGCTGAAGTGAGAAGAGTGGAGCGCGGAGCCACCGTCGTCCGTGGCGTCCTGTTCCTGGCCGGTCGACCGAGTCCGGGCACGAGCTGCCTGTTGGACGTCTCCGGCCGCAAAGTCCTTGGCCTGAAACCCGGTGCGAACGACGTGAGCGGGCTAGCGCCGGGGGTGTATTTCCTGTCCCAGAAGGACTCTAGGGGTCAACGGTCCCAGGGGCCCGGTCGGAAGATACTGATTCAGAGATAGCGACTCGGCCTGGACTGGGCCGAACTAAGCTCAGTCCGGATTCTTTTCGGGGGAGGTGTGGAGCAGGGAGCGGGCCCAGTCGCGGTTAGACCAGAATTCGCACCCGCGTTCGGACTCGGTGAGGAGAACCGGCGACACAATACCATTTCCCACCACCCACGAAGAGATTGTAGATTGGTGATTGTAGATTTCGGACTACGGCTGCGATAGCTGCCGCACTCCAAATCCCGCTCTGTTGATGACTCTCTCTGATCCGTGTTCATCTGTGTTCATCCGTGGTTTCCCCCTTGACGCTCTCGCCGGTTTACTTCCTCATGCCCCGAACCGGTTGACACTCCGCCACCGCCGCCTAAGATTCCGGGTCGCGTCGGCGCCGCATCCATGGCCGCGATGGCGCCCGACCCGACCGCAATAACGATGAAATCCACGAAACCGGACACTTCGCCGCTGCCCCGCCTGGAACTGGAAGTCGCGGATGAAGCGCAGATGCGCGAGAAACTCCGCGCCCGCAACATCGCGCGCGGAGTCCGCATCTTCGTCGCGCTCGGGGTCGTCGCCGCAATCGTGGTCATCGCGCTGACCGTCAGCCGCGAGACGGTCACCGGCCTGACCCGGCTCAAATGGTACTGGCTCGTTCTCACCTGCGTGCTCTGGTTCGTCGCGATCGGAGCCGACGGCGCGCGGCTGTCGATCCTGTCCCGGGCCGGCGAGCACCCGATGGGCGTCATCCGGTCCGCGGAAATCATCCTGGTCGGCTACTTCATGGCCGCCATCACGCCGTTCCAGGTCGGCGGCCTGCCGCTCCAGCTCTACAGCATGAACAAGTGGGGCATCAGTCCGGGCAAGGCCTCCGCCATGCTGCTCGCGCGGGGAATCCTGTTCTACGGCATGGTGTTCATCGCCGCACCGTTCATCGCCATCCACATCGGCGTGTCGTCGGTCCTGCTCAAAGTGCTGGCCACCTACATCGCCATCATCCTGACGGTCGGGACCGTCTTTGTCGTGCTCGTCCTCTTCTTCCCCAACGTCATCAACCGCTGGCAGGAAAAGCTCATCGCGAAACCGAACCCGGGCCGGTTCCTTCGGATGTTCATCAAGACCCTGGACGAATTCGAGGGCTTCGCCGAGGGATTGAAGCTGTTCATCCGCGGCCGGAACCTCGGCTACCTGCTCGGCGCGACCGGCCTGACCGTGGTCTACGGCCTGTCGTACTTCGGCATGACCGCGGCCCTGCTGGCCGGGCTCGGCGTGCTCGATTTCCACAACGTGCTCCGGGTCATCGGCATCAACAACCTGCTGGTCGCGGTCCTGCTCTACATCCCGACCCCGGGCGCGGGCGGCGTCGCCGAAGCCGGCGCGGCCGCGCTCTACGCGATGCTCTGCCCCAAGTACATGCTTGGAGTGTTCGTCGTGCTCTGGCGCCTGTTCTCATTCTACATCGGTGCCTTTGTCGGCGGTGTCGTCGCCCTCAGGCACGTCGCGAAATAGCCCCTCCGGCACCCGCCTGATACCCGCACCCCCTACCGGCTTCCCCGGGTAGCCTGGATGGTGGCTGGGATAGCCGCCAGGGTAGCCGCTACCCGGATGACTATCCGTGTGGCTCCCCTTATGGTT
>CBDUZK010000166.1:0-4692 GCA_965371675.1 uncultured bacterium
CTTGACCGAAGGAAACGAATCGAGTATAGTTTGGGCCTGATTGCGGGGTGGAGCAGTCTGGTAGCTCGTGAGGCTCATAACCTCAAGGTCGCTGGTTCGAATCCAGCCCCCGCTACTGAGTAGCGAAGCCCGGTTCACGCCGGGCTTCTGCTCTTGAAGCGGATTCCCCGGAAAAAGGAAGTGGGACCGACTTGGCCCCACAACGATGGCCCGGCTCACCCCTACAGGCTGTCCACCCTGATTGCGAACCCCTGCGTGATGATGTCGGCCGGGTCCGGCTCGTCGCCCGACGAGGAGTCCCGCGCCTCGACCGTGAACTGGAAATCACCGGTCCGGGACGGCTGACCGTAGAGCACGCCGTGCCGGTCGCCCAGTCGCAACCCGACACCGGGCGGCAACTGCCCGTCCGTCACCCGCATCGATACGTTGCCGTGTCCGCCCGAAGTGTAGATTGTGTCCGAGTAGGCCTGGCCGAGCCTGCCGGCATCCAGGTCGAACGTGGTGAACTCGAACGGCTCGAACGGCTCACACCCGAACAGAACGGCCAGGAGCACCGCGCCCGCGAGAATCTTCGTTGCTGTCATGTCGTCTCCTCAGTCAGCTTTGTCGACCAGTTTCTGTTCGAGCCACGCAATCCAGTCGCCGACGCCCTCGCCGGTCTTCGCGGACAGGCGCAGGACCGGGAGGTCGGGCTTCAGCTTCCTCACCGCCCGCTCGACCGCGTCCGGGTCGAACTCAACGTACGGCATCAGGTCCATCTTGTTCACGACGACGATGTCCGACTTCGAGAACATCAGGGGGTACTTGACCGGCTTGTCCGAACCCTCGGGCGTGGAAATCACGGTGACGTTGTAGTGCACCGGCAGGGTGAACTCGGCCGGGCAGACCAGGTTGCCGACGTTCTCGATAACCAACAGGTCCACCTGCGCGAGGTCGATCTCCGGGAAGACCGACGCCAGCATCATGCCGTCGAGATGACAGGCGCCCTGGGTGTTGATCTGGGTCACCGCCGCGCCCCGGGCCGCCACCCGCTCCGCGTCCAGGCTCCCCTGGATGTCGCCCTCGATGACATAAATCCGCCACCGGTCCCCGAGCGCCTCGACCGTACGCTCGATCAGGCTGGTCTTGCCCGCGCCCGGCCCGGACATGATGTTCACGCCGAGCACACCGTGTTTGTCCAGCTCAGCCAGTTGCCCCGCGGCGAGCGCGTCGTTGCTCGCCAGCACCTTCCGCATGATCCTTATCTCAGCCATGCCGACGCCCCCGACTTCACGGTTATGGTCGCGCTCCGTTCGCTGCCGACCGACACCATCGCAATCGGGCAGCCGGCCAGCTCTTCAATCTTCCGCAGGTAGCGACGCGCGTTGAGCGGCAGTTCGCGCCACGTCCGGCATCCGGTCGTGGACGTCCGCCAGCCCGGCATCGTGATGTACTTCGGCTCGAGCCGCGCCGCCCGCACCGGGTCGAACTCACGCACGGTCCGCCCGTCAAGCCGGTATGCGATGCCCAGCTTGATCTCCTCGAACGCATCCAGCACGTCGAGCTTGGTGATGACCAGGGACTGGAACCGGTTGTGTCGAACCGACGCCCGCACCAGCCCGGCGTCGAACCAGCCGCACCGCCGCGGCCGGCCCGTGGTCGCGCCGAACTCGCCACCGGCCGTTCGCAGTGACTCTCCATCGGCTCCGTCGAGTTCGGTCGGGAACGGTCCGAGCCCCACCCGGGTCGTGTATGCCTTGACCACGCCAATCGCCTCTTCGAGCCAGAGCGGGCTGATACCGGTGCCGGAACCGACCCCGTTGACGCCGGTGGACGAGCACGTGACGTACGGATAGGTGCCGAGGTCGATGTCGAGGTGCACGCCCTGGGCTCCCTCGAACAGCACGCGCCGTCCGGCGCACAGCGCCTTCTCGATTGCGATGCTGCCGTCGGCAATCATCGGTGCCAGCGGACGGGTCAGCTTCCAGAAGCCCGGTGCCAGCTTCCGGTACGGAATCGGGTCCGCCTTGTACCGCTCCACCAGGGTCTGATTCACAATCGCCAGGTTGCGCTTCAGCTTGTCTTGGAACGCGTCCTCGTCGAGCAGGTCCGCGGCCCGGATCCCGACGCGGTTCACCTTGTCCGCGTAGACCGGGCCGATGCCGCGGCCGGTCGTACCGATGCGGCCGCGCCCGGCCTGCTCCTCCCGCAGCCGGTCGAGTTGCCGGTGGTAGGGCAGAATCAGGTGGGCCCGGGTGTCGATCACCAGCCGGGGCCCGACCTTGACGCCGAACCCGGCCAGCTCCGCGAGTTCCTGCAGCAGGGTCTCGGGATCGACCACGCACCCGCACCCGATGACGCACTTCACACCCCGGGTCAGAATCCCGGACGGTATCTGGTGGAGAATCGTCTCCCGACCTTTGATGCAGACCGTGTGCCCCGCATTGGGTCCGCCCTGGAACCGCACGACCATTCCCGCGGTCCGGGCAAGGTGGTCGACGACTTTGCCTTTGCCCTCGTCACCCCACTGGGCACCGACGACAACCAGGTTAGGCATCGTCAACCCGGGTCAGGATAGGTCTCACCGCCGCTATCGCTAGAACTGGTAGGAAAAGGAAAACTTGTAGTTGTTGGTCGCGAAGTCGTAGATGTACTGGTCCACGCTGAGGTCGAACGCGAACCGGGCGTACCGGATTCCACCGCCGAAACACAGGCCCAGCGACTGGAAATCACCCAGGTTCTTGCGGGTCAGCACGTCCCAGAGTCCGACGTGTTCCGTGCCCGCGCCCTCGCGCTTCAGGACGATACCACCCCGCGCTCCGCTCAGGTCCTCGAAGTACCCGACCCGGGCCGAAAGCCCGAGCTGGTCCGTACTGAATGTGCCCTCGAACGCCAGTGTCTTCCAGGCGTCGCGCCATTCTGCGGCCCACAACTCGCTGGACGTCTTCGTGCCTGCTTCGTCGAAGAACATACCGACCAGTATCTTGTTGATCTCGGGAGTGATTCCGAGTCGGAAGTGCTCGGTCCGAAGCGGAAAATAGGTCAACCCGGCCCGCAGCATCCGCGGCAGCGGGTCGGACTCACCCGATGACGTGTAGGAGATGTTCGGGCCGATATTCGCCACCGACAGGCCGACCTTCAGGAAGTCCCACGGCTCGTACAGCGCGCCGAAGTCCAGGGCCCAGGTGACCCCGGTGCCGCCCGCTTCGATGCCGAGTTCGGGCATGACGTCCCACACCCAGTCCGGGACCAGGAACGAGTAGATGAACTTGGCGGAGAACCCGAGGCCGAGGTTGTCGAGCACCGGGTATCCGTACGCACCCGCGACCGCCACGTCGAACGTGGTGTACCGGCCCAGAAACTGCCCCTGCTCGTTGATGACATCGGTCTCACCGGTCGTCAGGTAGATGATATTCATGCCCGCGTTGCCGCGTTCCTGGAACTTGTGCGTGACGCTGGCGTACTCGTAGTACATCCCCGGGTAGAGCCCCGGCAGCCAGTTGGCGTGCATCAGCGTGGCCTGCGTGCCTTCGAGAAACGCCATGCCACCAGGGTTGTAGTACACCGCGCTCGCATCATCGGCAATCGATGCAAAGGCTCCGCCCATCGCGGTCGGGCGGGCCGCCGGCCAGATCATCAGAAAAACCGCACCTGGATTCTGGCTCGCCTGCGCGACCCCGGCAAGGACCAGGATCGCCAGCGCAAGCCGGAAGGATTTCTTCCTCATAATACGTACGCCTCCGTTTCGGCTGCTAAATCACGCACTCCGCATATCATACAAGACAAGTATATGACCGGACTCATTGGGGTCAAGCCATGCCCGCGCCTAGCGCAGCACCAGCAATCGGTCCCGGACAAGCACACGCTCCGGTCCGGCCGGGCCGTCCGCGCGCGCCGCCAGGGTGAACAGGTAGACGCCGTTCGGGACCGGGTTCCCGTCCCGGTCCCGGCCGTCCCATTCCATCTGGTTGTACCCGAACGAAGCCGGGAACGCATCGACTTCCCGCACCAGCCGGCCGGCGAGTGTGAAGATGCGCAGCCGGACCCCGGACGCCCGGTTCACGTCGAACGTAATCCACGCCCGGTCCCGCACCGGGTTGGGATAGACCAGTACCGAATCCAGCGTCAGCGGGGCCTCGGCCGACAGTCGTCGGACCGCCACACCGGCCAGTGTCCGGTTGAGCATGTTGTCGAAAACCAGTATCCATAGTGTGTCCGTGCTGCCGGTTAGACGCACCGGGAGCCGAAAACGTGCGGTCGCGCTCGCACTGTCATCGAACACCAGCAGGTCGGCCAGGTCGACTTCTTCCTCGTGGTCGTTCACGAAGAACCGCGGAGTCCAACCCGGCACCGGCGCAATCATGATGCCGGAGGAATCGGTAATCGTGCCCTCGACCTCGAACGCGGCCGGCACGGACGCGCCGTCGAACAGCTCGCGCCCGTCGAGCAGGAACCGGACATCCGGCCCGGTCTCGTCCGCACTCTCGACCGGGTACGGGACCCAGGCCAGCGTATCGCGCAGCACGCTGACCGCCCCATCCGCAGCGTCGATCACCGCGGCCACGCGGCACGACCGGGACACCGGAATGTAGCGCCCGGTCGGGACGACGACCGTATCCAGCGGCACGCCGAGCGGAAACCGGCCGCTGCAGTAGAGCCGGCCCGACTCCACCCGCCCGTTGCCCCGCGCCAGCGTGATACCGGGCAGCGTAT
>CBDUZK010000167.1:0-4679 GCA_965371675.1 uncultured bacterium
GTCTTACCACCGCCAGTCGCCACCCGGTACGTCCGCCCGACGTGACGACCAGCACCCGGATCGTGTCCGGAATCCGGACTGCCAGGAACCGGGTGTCGTCGGTTCCGAGCGAGTCGCGGTTCAACGTGACGCGGGCGCGGTGCAGGCCGGGCTGTTCGATGCCGGTTTCGAATGTGAGGCTGCGGGTCGAGTGCGGCGGTATCCTCGTGACCAGTCGTTCTTCCCGTCCGTCGACGTCCAGGGTCGCGGTCACGGTTGCCGGCGAAGCGCCGTGGTTGGCGATGTCCGCCTGGAGACGCGCGGCCGGCCCGGTGCGGACGGATCGCGGTTCGAGGCGGAGGGCGATGACCCCGAGGTTCGGGGGGACGTCCTGCCCGAGGTCGATCACGACCGCGGTGTCGGGTAGTTGCCATTCGCCGTCGAATGCCCGGCGCTGCAGGTCGCTGAGTATGACCAGGGTTGCGTCGGCCGAGTCCGCCAGGCGGCCGGCACTGGTCAGAGCCGGGCCGAGGATGGCCGCGGTCGTCGGTTCGTCCAGCGAGTCGAGCGCGGCCAGGGTCTGCTTCGGCGTCCGCCAGAGGTGCGGTCCGTCGGGCCGGGAAGCGGACATGAGGAGCACGCGGCGGTCAGTTCCGAGCGGCCGAACGAGCCGGCGGGCGGTCGAGCCGGCGCGGGTCCAGCGGTGCGCGGCGTTCATGCTGTAGGAGTCGTCGAGCAGGATGACGACGTCGCCGGTAATCTGCACCGGGCCGGTTCCCCGGAGGTACGGACGGGCGAGCGCGAGCAGGAGCGCGAGCAGGGCCAGGGTCCGGAGCAGCAGGAGCAGGAGTTCGCGGGCGCGGAACCAGGCGAAGCGTTCGCGCTGGACCGACTGGAGCAGCATCAATGACGGGAAGTCGATCCGGCGGAGGCGCACGCGCGACAGGATGTGGATGATGACCGGGGCCGCGGCGAGCGCGACGAACGGCAGGAGCCCGGCTGCGGCGAAGCCCATCAGTGCATCCGGCGACGCCGCGCCAGGTAGGCGAGCAGCGCGCGGTCAAATGGCTGGTCGGTTGTGATGCGGTGGTAATCGATCATGCCCTCGCCGCAGCCGCGCTCGAACCGGGCGAAGTGATCACGGAACGCTTCCCGGTAGCCGGCGCCGGTCGTACGCGGGTCAATCGTCATCTGTTCCCCGGTCTCCATGTCGCGCAGCACCGTCGGGGCCCGGAACGTGAGCGCGGCCTCGGCCGGGTCGACCAGGTGCAGGACCAGGACTTCGTGCTTGCGGTGCCGGAAGTGCCGCAGGGCGGAAAGGACCGCACCCGGTTCGTCCCAGAGGTCGGACAGGATGATAATCAGCCCGCGCCGGTGGATGCGCTCGGCGAGTTCGTGGAACGTAACCGACAGGTTGGTGTCGCCGCCGGACTTCAGCCGCTCCAGTTCGTTGAGCAGCACCGTGAGGTGCCCGATTGAGCTGCGGGCCGGGATGTACCGGCGGACCCGGTCCGTGAATACCACCAGCCCGGCGCTGTCCTTCTGGTGGAGGAGCAGGTAGGCCAGGCTCGCAGCGAGGAAGCTCGCGTACTCAAGCTTGGTGACGCCGGTCGTGCCGTAGGCCATTGAGGCGGAAGCGTCGAGGATGATGTGGGCGCGAAGGTTCGTTTCCTCTTCGTACTCCCGGATGTAGAACCGGTCGGTTTTGCCGTAGACACGCCAGTCGATGCGTTTGATTTCATCGCCCGGCATGTACTGCCGGTGCTCGGCGAACTCGACCGAGAAGCCCTTGTAGGGCGAGCGGTGCAGCCCGGCGAGGAACCCCTCGACCACGAGCCGCGCGCGCAGGTCCATGGACCGGAGTTTGGCCACGACTTCGGGCTCAAGGAATCGCGAGGCCTTTCGAGTACGCATGATGAACGCTCAGTTTACCGGCTGCCACTGCCTGATGTCAAATCAGTCGGCGTCCTGCCTGACGTCTCGAACGGACTGCCGGGGCACGATTCGAGACTCGGGAGGACCGAATGCCGGTCATGTCCCTGCCTTGAGAACCACACTCCGAATTCCGGCTGACCGGCCCGACCGACCGAATTCCGGCTGCTGATTCTCGCGGTCTGATTTCCTGCTGACAATCCGGTTGAGTCGGTTTGACCGGGCCGGCATCTGGCCTATGATGAGGCGATGACTTCACAAGGGCAGACTGTCACTATTCTGCTGCTTGTCGGGCTGGCTGTCGCGGCTGGCCTGGCCAGACAACCGGAGTTCGGTGAGTTCCGGGCGGTGCAGGAATCGCTGTCCGGCGTGCATCCGAGGATGCGGGCGCGCTGGCTGCGGGAACGCGGGCTGGATGATTCGTATTACACCACGTTCCGCAAGCCGGACTCGCAGGGGCTACGTTGCATCGGGCGCTGGCCTTGGGGACCCAGTTGGGAGACCTGCGGCCAAGAGTCGCTGCTGTTCCTTGGCTCCGGCTCGGGCGTCAGGATTCTTTCCATCACTGACTCGGTCCATCCGAGGATGCTCGGACAGATCAACGCGAGAGGCCTCATCAACCAACTGGTGGTGCAGGACTCGCTGTTGTTTGTCGCCTGCGGCAACTGGGGCGCGCAGGTCTACTCCATCTCAGACCCGGCCAATCCACAGGAACTCGGCTCAATGGACGCGGTCATCGGGGACCTGACGGTCAAGGATACCTTATGTTACACCCTTGGCGGCGACAGCTTCCGCATCTACAACGTCGCCGACCCGACTCAGCCCGAACAACTCAGCGCCCTGCGCGACAGCGGCGATGTCATCGCAGTCACCAACGGCCATGCGTTCGTGGCCGGCAACGTCCGGAACATGAACGTCTACGATGTTCTCAACCCCACCGCACCGCAGTGGGTGAACTCTCGGGGTGGGTTGTACTTCGCGTTCTTTGCCCGGGGAGAACTCCTCCTCTGTACCGACCCGCAGCCATCCTATTTTTCCATCCTGGACGTATCCGACCCGCTAGCGATTCCGGAGGTAGGGCGGCTGGATGGATACGGTGGCCGAGCGCTCTACGCGGACGACTACTTCGCGTATCTCTCCTGTAGCTACGAGCACAATGGCCTGCACATCATCGATATCTCGGACTCGACGAATCCCCGGCATCGGGGCAGCATTGACCCGGAAGGGAACTCGGAGTACGACCCCTATGTGCCAGTGCCGCTGTCGTATGCCTACTTGGCGAATTACGACGCCGGTCTGGTTACCATTGATATCCACGACGTCAACTCACCCACCGAGGCCGGGAAGGACTTCAAGGCTCACTCGGCCGTGGACGTCCATATTGACGGCAGCAAAGCATACGTCGCGGATACCGAGGGAGGACTGTACATACTGGACGTGTCAAACCCGACGGAACCAACCACGCTGGGTCAGCACGGGCTTTACGGTCAACGGGAAGTCGTGGCTGCAACGGCGCGCGATTCCTTTGCCTTCATCAGCATTTGGGTACCCGGCAGGAAGTTCCTGCGCG
Organism: uncultured bacterium; assembly: GCA_965371675.1. Classification (GTDB taxonomy): domain Bacteria; phylum Hydrothermota; class Tepidihabitantia; order Tepidihabitantales; family Tepidihabitantaceae; genus DSBX01. Next base: position 3,482 of record CBDUZK010000167.1, read on the forward strand.
TGCTCGACGTGAGTGACCCAACGAATCCCGTCTTCGCCGCGGAGGAATCCTGCAGGAACGCACCGAAGGACCTGGTTCTGCGTGACACGCTGGTCTACGCTGCCGAAGACCTTCAGTTCCAGGTCTTCAACGTTGCCCGGCCGCGCGAGCCGGAGCTGGTGGGGAGCTGTGAGTTGGAAGATGATGCTGCGGGGATGTGGCTCCAGGAATCTCTAGCGTACGTTGCCTACTGGCCGGTGTCGATTATCAACATTGCTGACCCGTTGAATCCCGTGGTTGTCGGTGAGATACGGCAGGGCTGTTCCAATGTCGTGGTCAACGACACGGTAGCGTTCCTTTCATCCGGCATGCTTGTCTGGTACAGCGTAGCCGACCCCACGACACCCTACCCGATCGATTCCATCGGCTTGGGTCACACCGCTCGGGGGCTGGCGGTGGTCGACACAATTGTGTACGTGAGCGCGTTGAGCAACCTCTACGCCGTCAATGTATCTGACCTGCATCAGCCGAGCATCGTAGCCTCGGCGAGACTGCCTTACGCTGCCAAGAGGATTACCTATGCCGAGCCGTACTTGTACGTCAGTTGCTGGGACGCGGGGGTTTGCATCTTCGAAACCACTTCGGTTGGCATCACGGAACCCGAGGAATCACCCGGGGTTGGAAGTCGCATCGGCGTGAGCCCGAATCCCACGAACGGGCAGTGTGTTCTGGTAGCCAACTGGCTGGCAGACGGCGTGGTTGTTGTCCGAGACGTAGCGGGGCGCACCGTGCTGACGTTGCGGACGAAACTCGGTTTCAAGGGAGAGGCGCTACTTGACTTGGGACAGGTCAGGTCCGGGGTCTATTTCTTGGAGATGAAGCAGGAAGCAAGGTCGGAAGTGATCAAGGTAGTCAAACGATAGGAGGAAAGCATGAGAGCGTCTGTTGTGGTCCTAGCAACAGTATTGGTAGCGTCAATTGCACTCGGACTGACGCAAGCGATAAGCGTGGAGCCGAGAACTGCCGCGTGGTCAGGGTGGACGCGCACGGTGGAGCCAAACGACCGCGTTTCCCAAATCATCACCTGCAACTTCGACTCGCTTGGCCATCCGGGCTATGTCGAGTTGTTCGCGGGTGACGCTTGCGCGGAAAAACCCGGGACACTGGGGCTGTTGAAAAACCGCGCTTCGACTGCTGTCAGGAGACGGTAACGTAGATT
>CBDUZK010000168.1:0-4675 GCA_965371675.1 uncultured bacterium
GTCGTAGTCCCCGCCGATGGTCGTGCAGTAGACCTTGTTGTCGATGGAGTCGTAAGTCAGCCGGAAGGGGCGAGAGATTGACCAGCTCTCAATGACCTGGTTGGTAGCGCAGTCGATGGCAAAGAAGAGTCCCGGGGCTCCACTCACCCCGTAGACCACGTCCGCCCGCGAGTTGTAGGCCAAGCTCCCGACACTCCGCCCGCCCACATCAATTGAGTCTTCGACCCACTGCCCGAGCGCACATGCCCCCAGCAACACGATTCCGACGATTGTCAGGCAGGTGCGACCGGAATCCCTATGACACATACTCTTTAACCTTTCCGCATTATGACCTGCACCCACCTCTTGTCAATCCCTTCGCCAGCCGGCCTGCAGCCTGTCTTCACGGGGACGTACCGAAAACGAAGCGGCGCGGTTGCCCGCGCCGCTTGAGTCGTATCGCTCGTTCTACTTCAGGACCTGGGCAATCCTATCCAGGGCCCAGTCCATCTCTTCCTTCGTGATGACCAGTGGCGGGGCGAAGCGGATGACGGTCTTGTGCGTCTCCTTGGACAGGATGCCGAGTTCGCCGAGCTTCTCGCAGAACGGCCGCGCCGGCCCGGACTCCGGCCTTATCTCGATCCCGATCAGCAGGCCGCGGCCGCGAATCTCGGCCACGTGCGGCGAGCCCAGCTTCTCCAGTTCGGTACGCAGGTACTGGCCCATCTCGAATGAGTTCGCCACCAACCCGTCTTCCTCGATGACGTCAATCGCCGCCTTGCCGACCGCGCAGGCGACCGGGTTGCCGCCGAACGTGGACCCGTGGTTGCCGGGCACGAACACGCTCATCACCTCGCGCGAAGCCAGTATGCCGGAAACCGGGAAGCAGCCGCCGCCCAGCGCCTTGCCGACGATCAGGACGTCCGGCTTGACGCCGTCGTACTCGTAGCAGAACAGCTTGCCGGTCCGGCCGAGCCCGGTCTGAATCTCGTCGGTCATCAGCAGCACGTTGTGCTGGTCGCAAACCCAGCGGGCCTCCTTGATGTACCCGGCGTCCGGCACGTTGACTCCCGCCTCACCCTGGATCGGCTCGACCATGAACGCGACCGTGTTCGCGCCCATCGCCGCTTCCAGCGCGTCGAGGTCATTGTACGGGATGGTCTTGAACCCGGGCGAAAACGGCCCGAATCCGTCGCGGTACAACTCCTCGGTCGAGAACCCGACAATGGTCGAAGTCCGGCCGTGGAAGTTCCCGGCGCAGACGATTATCTCCGCCTTGTCCTTCTCAACGCCTTTCTTCAGGTAGCCCCAACGCCGCGCCGCCTTGATTGCGGTCTCGACGCCCTCGGCCCCGGTGTTCATCAGCAGCACCTGGTCGAACCCGCACATCTCGGTAATGCGCTTGCAGAACGGGCCGAACGTATCGTGGTGGAACGCCCGCGAGGTAAGGCAGAGTCGGTCGAGCTGGTCGGCCATCGCCTTGAGCACCTTCGGGTGCCGGTGCCCCTGGCTCAGGGCCGAGTACGAAGACAGCATGTCCATGTACTTCCTGCCCTCGACGTCCCAGACCCACACGCCTTCGCCTTTGGCGAGCACGACCGGCAGCGGGTGGTAATTGTGAGCACTATACCGCTCGGCCATCTGAATGTGTTGCTCGGTATTCACGCAATCTCCTTTCAAATCCGGCCCAGAAGTGCCAGATTGTATGCGGGCCGCGAATCCTGTCAATACGGTAATCAAGGGACTCGGAACAGGGGTGCCGGAAATCCGGCGGGGCGGGCTCCGGCCGGCTTACAGGGAAGCCAGGACCAGGAACAGGACCGCGGAAACTGCCAACACTGCAGCCACAGACAGGTACGCCGTCTTGATGATTGGTGTGCTCAACATCGAGAACCTCCCGGGTTTGCCGTCATCTTTTGCACGCATACACCTGATTGAATGCACTTCCCATTCCCGAAACCAATCCCCTGCCAAGTGCTATAATTCCGGGATGTTAGAACCGGGGCCGCGAGCGGCCAGGCCTCGACCATCTCATGCCATGTGACACCCGGCTTCGGCACCGGGCACGGTCTCCATGTCTATATGACGCCCGACGCGGCAGTTACGGCCCGGTCTCTTGAATGTGACACTTTCGGGCAGAGATCACACGGGACAGCCCCTCGGCCAAGGTGATGCCCGCACCTGCCGGACAACGGTGCTTCTCGGCTCCTGGTCTGCTACTTGGTGTTCTTGGTGCCCCGGCGTTGAAACTCCTGTGTCGGTCTTCGGGCATCGGCCGGCGATTGACACCCGGTCCCGCTCATCTATCCTGACTCAGTGATTGCCACGGCATGCCGACCCCCGCGCAGCGACAACTGGTATCGAGTTGTCGTCGCCGTCTTCGGCCTGCTCGGTGCCGCGCTCGTGCTGGTCGTGACGTCCCGGCACGGCGTCGGCCTGTCGCCCGACTCAGCCTACTACCTGAGCGCGGCCCGCAGCCTCGCCGCGGGCAATGGCTGGACCACGTTCGAAGGCCTGCCGCTGACCACCTGGCCCCCACTCTTCTCCACCCTGCTCGCCCTGCCCACAGCCCTCGGAGTGAACACGTTCCTCGCCGCCCGGGTCATGAACGCGCTCGCCTGCGGTGGCGCAATCACGGTCGCCGGGCTGCTCTTCCGCCACACGTTTCAGTCCCGCCTGCTTGCCGTTCTAGCCACCGCGGCCCTCATCTCCACCCCACTGGTCTCGGTCTCAATCATGGCATGGACCGAACCCGTGTTCGTCCTGCTTGCGCTGCTCCTCGCCCTGCTCCTCATCAGGTACATGGCCGAACCCCGGACACCACGACTCATCGCACTCTGCACCGTCGCCGCGCTCGCCTGCCTGCAGCGGTACGCCGGGGTCGCACTCCCGGTCGCAGGCGCGGCCCTGCTTCTCACCTGGCACAACGGACCACCCCGGCCCTGCCGCATCCGCCGCGCCGCCATCTTCCTCGGCGCGTCACTCCTGCCGCTCGGCGCCTGGCTGGTTCGGAACCTGGCCCTCACCGGAACCCTGACCGGCCCACGGGCAATCGTCCCGGCCGCCCTCGGGCCGAACATCAAGGAACTGTTCTCCGTGCTCGCCGAATTCGTCCTCCCGGAGCAACTCCTCTTCTCATGGGTCTGGCTGGTGACGCTGGTCGCGGTTGCAGGCCTCGCGATCCTGAGCCGGCGCGTGGCCCGCCGCGACCCCGGCCCCGAAGCCACCGCGAAGCACGTCGCGACCACCACACTCATCGTCTACCTCGCCGCGCTCGTGCTGGCGCTCACACCGGACGCCTGGGACCAGGTCGACCGACTGCTCGTACCCGCCTACCCGTTCCTGCTCATCCTGTTGCTCGGGAATCTCGAACCGCTCTCCAGGAGCATCGCCCGGCGCACCGGCCGCGTCCGGCTCGGCACTGTGGTCACGCTCGCGGTCACAGCTCTCTGGCTCATCCTGCCGATTGCCGTGCTCGGCCGCACATTCCGCTCGTGGATGCGGGACGGCGTCGGCGTCTACGATACTGCCGAGTGGCGCGAATCACAACTCATCGACTGGGTCCGGCACCACCCGCTGCAAGGCCAGGTATACAGCAACGACCCGGCCGGGCTCTACCTGCTCACCGGTACGCCCGCCCGCATGAGCCTGCGGCGCGACCGCCCGATTGCGGACCAGCTCGCCGTGAACCCGATTCGCCCGGGCGACCACCTGGTCTGGTTCCGGCGCATCAACCGCAGCTACCTGTTCACCGTGCCCGAGCTCGCCGAGCGATTCGAACTGGAAGAAACGGCATTCACCGGTGACGGAGGCGTGCTTGTCTTCCGTTGACCGGCTCGCACGCATCCTGCTCATCGCGGCGCTCGCGTTCACCGGCTGCGGCTGCCTGCGCCGGGCCGTAGAGCCGACCCGGAAACCCGACCCGCTCTGGCCGGGCGCGCCGCCGAACTGGAAACCCTAGCTCTCGCCCGGTCTCCGATCATCGTCAACCGGAACCCGACAGGGCCGGGGTCGCGGACGCACCAGGCGCTCGAGCTCGTCGGGCCAGAACAGGAGCTTCATCGGCAGCTTCCGCCAGTTGACGCCGACGCTCTTCCGTCGTGCCCGGGCTCGTCCCTGAAGCTGAATTGCCGAATCGTGATGCTTACGCTTTCTGTTCTTAGTCATCGGTTCCCTTGTATTCCCTTGCGGACTGATACCTACACTAGATTATACCGGACACGCCCCACGCGGTCAAACATCCTGCGTCGTTTCCTCCGGAACTCCTCCCCGGCCCGGCTGCCGGAAGCCCGGTTGACAACCGGCTGTCCCGGCATATGCTGGCAAGCGATGAGCGACAGGAAGGGATACCCTGACTCGACGGTCAGGAAGACCGGACAGACGAAGTTGGATGGGCAGGAAACTGTCTGATGCCAAAACCTGGCCCCGAGGCCCCGAATCCGGGCTTGACCTTGTTACCTTATAGGGTAACATAGTGCTGACTCGCGAGGAACTATGCCAAAGCACAGAGGCAATGATATCTCAAGGAGAAAACAAGAGAGCATGAACACCAGCAGTCTCGGACGGTATCGGGAATGGGCACGCAAGATGGAAAACGACCCGCGCTTCGTCGCGGAGCAGATGAAGCTGACCTTTGCCAACGACCTCGTGCGGCTACTTCAGGCCCGTGGACTCAAGCGGACCGAACTGGCGGAGA
>CBDUZK010000169.1:0-4647 GCA_965371675.1 uncultured bacterium
CGGAGAAGAAGGTCCACGCCGCCCATGCGGCCACGAACACCAGCACCCATATCAATAGCGGCGTTATCAGTTTCTTGCGGTTCTGTTTCTCAAGCATGTGGCCCTTCCGTGTCGACGCGGACAATCTCGACCAACCCCCGGTATCGCTGCAGCTCCAATGTGCGGTTCAGGACCAGGCCGGGGGAACGACCGGAACAGAACCGGAGCACTCGTCCGATTCCGTCTGAATCCAGCCCGGGTATGAGCCTTCTTACCAATCTTCGCTGCAAGACTACATTATAACAACTGAGTCGCGCAGGGTCAATCACGGTGCGCCCGCACCGGCGACTGACAACCGACGCCTGGGCCTCGTCGGTCAGCGCATCGAGGAACGCATTCTCCTCCCCCAGCAGCCGCGCGGCCCGGCGGGCATTGGCCCCGGCGCCCGGGTTCACCTCCCGCAGCGCCGCCATCACCCGGGCCCGCACCAGGTTGCGTCGGAACCTCGGGTCCTGGTTGCTCTCGTCCTCCACCCAGTCGAGACCGCGTGCCTGCAGGTGACGCACCACGTCGGTCCGCTCAAGGTCCAGCATCGGCCGCACAAACTGCCCGCGCCGCACCGGGATGCCGGCCAGCCCCGACGGTCCGGTCCCGCGCGCGAGGTTCAACAGGACAGTCTCAAGGCTGTCGTCCGCGGTATGCCCGAGCGCGACCCGGTCGCATTGCAGCCGGCGCGCGACGCGCTCCATGTGACGGTAACGCAGTACCCGGCCCGCCTCCTCCAGCCCGACCCGGTGGCGCTTCGCAAAGCGGTCCACGTCCGACCGCACCACCACCAGCGCAACGTCCCGCTGCTCGAACAGCCCGCGCACGAACTCCTCATCCTGCCGGGCCGCGGGTCGCAGCCGGTGATTCATATGGAACCCGCGCAGCTCCAGGTGCAAGCGCGGGGCCGCGGCCAGCAACAGGTCCAGCAGGCACACCGAATCCGCGCCCCCGGACACGGCCACCAGTACTCGGCACCCCTCGGGCAGCAGCAAGTCCCGTTCGACCGTCTCCAGGAACCGGCCGAACACCGACGAACGTCGCGGCCGGGCCATCAGCCGAACCTCGCCAGCACGCGGCCCAGGATGGCCAGCGCCTCATCCACATCATCCGAACTCGCCACCATCGGCGGCTCAATCGCCAGCACCGACTCGCTCACCACGCCGACCAGCAACCCCTCATCCCGACACACGGCCGCGACCCCGACCGCTTTTGGTCGCGCCAGGCGCAGAACCAGCGCCAGCCCGACCCCACCTACCGCCCGCACCAGCTCATGCTCAATCAGCCTCGCCAACCCGGTTTCCACGTACACGGCCAATGCGCGCACCAAATCCAACAACCCTGTCTCCAGCAGCTCCAGGAAACCCAGGGCAACCCGGCACGCGGCAATGCTTCCGCCAATGCCCGCCTGCGACCAGCGCAATGTGGAACTCATCGTCACGACCGCGCCGAACGGCAGCCCGGCCGCAAGACCACGACCGAACACCACGACATCCGGCCGTGCCTCCCGCCCCTGCACACCCAGTAACTGTCCGCTCATGCCCGGGGCCAGCAGGGTCTCATCATCCACCAGCAAAGCCCCATGTTCCCGGCACACCGCCGCCGCGTCCGCGAACCGCGAGTCCAGCGGATGCGCGACCACTGCCGCCACGTCACCTCCGCATTCCGGCGCGCCCCGCATCCCGGCCAGGTACACAACCCGGCTCCGGCCAGTGCAGCCGCGCGCCAGCACGAACGCCTGCGCCATCGCCTCCCGGCCCGAATCGCAGAACCGCACCCGCCGGTTCATCCCGCCCGGCACAATCTCGGCCAGCTTATGCATCAGTTCGATACGCTCCGGCCTTTCCAGCCCGTCCCCGACCCGTGATGCGAAGGCCTCCCCCAGCGCGGCCCGAACCAGTGCGTGATTGTGCCCGAGCGGCAGCACCCCGCCCGCTCCGAAATCCAGGAGTTCCCTGCCATCGACCAGCCACACCCGCGCCCCCTCGGCCCGGGACACGAACAACGCCTGCGCGTCAGGCCCGATCGGACCATGGCGGCGCAGCCGTCGCTCCAAATCAGAAACGCTGCTCATCCCCTCAGCATAACCCCTCAGTCCGACGCGGTCAATCTCTCGATCTGCAGGGCCCTGGTCGCCTTCTCCAGGTGCAGCGGCTTCATTACAAGGTCCATTTCAGTCTCCTTTCGGGCCATATTCTCCGGCCCGTTTGCCAAGTAGTTCTTACTAGTAATATCCCGATAATCGCAAAACTGACAATATTTCCTCGAAAATGGGGCAAAACGCCCCAAAAGTGACGGTAGCGAGTGTCCCCCGGGGCGGCCCCCCCGTCGCCCCCCGGGTCCTATGGGCGGTCCTTTGCGGGTTTCTCTGTCCGGGTCTTTGTCGGGGTCTATGTCGGGACCTTTGTCCCAGCCTATGTCCCGGCCTTCGTCGGGACCTTTGTCCGTACCTTTGTCCCGGCCTTTGTCGGGACCTTTGTCCCAACCTATGTCCCGGCCTTTGTGCGGGCCTGTGTCCGAACCTCTGTCAGGACCTGTGTCCCGGCCTTTGTCCCAACCTCTGTCCGGCTTTCGGTCGAGCCCTCTGTCGGAACCTCTGTCCCATCCTGTGCGCCGTCCAATGCCCGGATTTGAGATTGCAGATCCGTGATTTCAGATGGCGGAATCCGGGCCATTCATGCCCGCAGCAGACTTGATATCCCGGAAGGAAGCAGAGAAAAGCTGAAGCCTACTCGACCACGAGCAGCTTCTTGAGCACCACGGACCGACCGGCAGTCATTCGCAGGAAGTACATCCCCACACTCAACCCGCGCGTCTGCACCACACTACCGCTCGTCACGCGCACCACCCGGCCCGAAGCATCCAGCAGCACGACCGACGTTTCGTCCGCCAACCCGTCCAGCCGCACCACGCCCCCACGCGACACCACCGACGGCCGCACCTGCACCGCATCCAGCGCTGCCCGTTCGCGTTCCTCGACCCCGACCTCGAGCCACGACCAGACGAGCGTCTCGTAGATACCGCAGTAGATAATCTCGGCGCGTCCATCCCCGGTCACGTCGTAGATGTTGAAACCGGAGCGTTCCACCCCGTGCCGCCACATCATCTCATACTCCCCCGGCCCGGTCGCCCGGTAGATAATCACCCACCCCGCGACGCTGACCCCGAACTCCGGCACGCCGTCTCCGTCCACGTCCCCGACCGCGGTCGTCTGGGAGCCGTACGTGCCCCCGTCTACCCAGTCGGTCCATACGACCTCGAATGAATCGTTGGCAAACGCCTCGTAGATCCGGATGCGGGTGCCCTGCATTCGGCTGCGGCTGGTAACAACCACTTCGTCTTTCCCGTTCCGGTCCATGTCCGGCGCAGCGGCGCAGCCGGTGACGTGACCACCGCTCTCGACTAGTTCCAGGGCCGCGATGCAGACCGGCGAATCGTTGGCCGGTGATTCGTGGAAGAACAGCCACTCCTGCCCGCCCTCGACAGCTTCGGGCAGCCCGTCACCGTCCAGGTCCGGGCAGAACGCCATCTGGCCGTACATCTGTGCCCGGGGGTCCGGGCCCATGGCCGCGACCTCGGTGAATGAGTTGTCGCCCGTGCACTCCCGGAGTATGCGCCTCTTCGTCGGCGAGATATCGTGTGTCGCAATCTCCAAGGCCGAATCGCAGTCCAGGTCGATGTACATGGAGTGCTGCCCGCTCCCGCAGTAGTTGTAGACCTCCCAGACCAGTGTGTCCGGGAAGGACCATGAGTCGCGTGCCTCCCAGACCCGAGTCCAATTGTCGCCCCCTGTCACGATGTCACTCAGGCCGTCGCGGTCCGCGTCCCCCAGGTACCAGGCTCCTGCGCCTAGGATGGGCAACATTGTCGTGTCGAAGGAACTGCCGCCTGCATGCTCCGCGACGCATATACCCTCGTGCGTCCGTGTTGCCCATATCTCGGGCTTGCCGTCGTGGTCGGTGTCCCCGCAAGGATACACCGAGGAGTACATTGGCAGCCGCGCAATCAGTTGCATGGCCATGGAGTCGGACGGGGCGGCGGACAGGACGCCCGGCGCACACAGCGCCGCGACAATCAGCGGCAGGAACAGTCGGCTTCCCCGGGGCATGCCTGAGTCTGAACCACAGACGGGCCGGTGTCAAGTCGGGGAATCCGCTCCGTCATAGCGAAGGACGGAAGGAGCTGCCCCGCCCACTTGACAGGCTGATTTTCCCGTAGCAGTATTAGATATGAAGACGCTATCGACGTTTGGCATCCTATCCACAATCCTCCTCTTCTTCCTCGCCGCGCCGCTCACCGCGCAGATAACCTTCCGACGCACCTACGGCGGCACGGACGGCGACCTCGGCTACTCGGTGGCGCAGACCACCGACGGCGGGTACATCGTCGCCGGCGGGACCCACTCGTACGGCGCCGGCAACTGCGATGTCTATCTCATCAAGACCGACATCTACGGCGACACGGTGTGGACCCGGACCTACGGCGGTGCGGGCACCGAAGGCGGCTCCTCGGTGGCGCAGACCGCAGATGGCGGCTACATCATCACCGGCACCACTGGGTTCGACGGTGCGGGCGACTGGGACGTCTACCTGGTCAAAACCGACGCATTCGGCGACACCATCT
>CBDUZK010000170.1:0-4640 GCA_965371675.1 uncultured bacterium
GACCACGTGTACAAACTCGACTATCGGGAGCTGCTCCGGGTCCACCGGGAATCGAAAGCGGACGCGACCATCGCGCTCTACGAGGTGCCGATTGCGGAGGCGGGCCGGTTCGGCGTGATGGAACTGAACGAACAGAACCGCGTCGTCGGGTTCGAGGAGAAACCGGAGTCACCCCACCACAAGCCCGGCGACCCGGACCGGGCCCTGGTTTCAATGGGCGTGTACCTGTTCAGCACCCAGGCCCTGGTCGGGGCCCTGATGGTGGACGCCGAGAACCCGGACTCGGCCCATGACTTCGGCCGTGATGTCATCCCGGCGATGATCAAGGGCTACCGGGTATTCGGCTACCGGTTCGTCGAGGCGCGCCCGGACGAGCCCTACTGGCGCGACGTCGGCACGCTCGACGACTACTATCGCGCCAACATGGACCTGGTCGAGCACGAACCGCCGTTCAATCTCTACGACCGGCGGTGGCCGATTCGCACCCGGCCGAGGCCCGACCCGCCCGCGAAGACGGTCCATGCCGACTTCGACGGGAACAGAGTCGGCCTCGCGCTCGATTCGCTGCTCGCCGACGGCGTCATTATCTCCGGCGGCCGGGTGGAGCGGTCTATTCTCGGGCCACGGGTCCGGGTCAATTCGAACACCGAGGTGTTGGAATCGGTGTTGTTCAGCGACGTCGAAATCGGCCGCCATGCCCGGATCCGACGCACCATCATCGACAAGCGCGTGAAGATACCGGACCACACGGTCATCGGCTATGACCCGGAACAGGACCGCAGACGGTTCACGCTCAGCGCCGAAGGCATCGTGGTCATCACCAAGGGCACCGAGCTGTGAATCGCGGCGAGCCGACCATCCAGGGCCGGGTCAAGGAGATGCTCCGGCCCGGGCTCTACGGCCGGGGCGTAAAGAAGGTCCGCATGCTCCAGACCCACACGTCGTGGGTATTCCTGACCGGCAGGCACGCCTACAAGGTCAAGAAGCCGGTCAACTTCGGCTTCCTCGACTACACCGACCTGTCGGCCCGCAAGTTCTTCTGCACCGAGGAGTTCCGGCTCAACTGCCGGCTCTCCCCGGACATCTATCTCGAGGTGCTGCCGATTACCGAGACGCGCGGCCGGCTGCATCTCGGCGGCAAGGGGAAGCCAATCGACTACTGCCTGAAGATGGTCGAGCTGCCCCAGGAGTCGATCATGACCGAGCAGCTCCGGCGCGGCCACGTGACCTACCAGCACATCGACACCATCGCCGCCATCATCGCCCGGTTCCACGAACATGCCGAGCGCGGCCGCGAAATCACCCGGTACGGCAGCTCGGAAATCATCCGGCTGAACTGGGACGAGAACTTCGCCCAGACCATGGAGTTCCGGGGCACGACGATAACCTACCCCGCGTTCGACCTGATCAAGGCCGCGGTCGAGAAGTTCATCCTCCGGTGGCGCACCCGGTTCCGGCGGCGGCGCGAAGCCGGCTACGTCCGCAAGTGCCACGGCGACCTCCACTCGCGGAACATCTTCGTCGACGACGAGGTCCACATCTTCGACTGCATCGAGTTCAACCCGCGTTTCTCCTGCTCGGACACCGCTTCCGAGATCGCCTTCATGGTCATGGACCTCGACTACGCCGGCCGGCGCGACCTCGCCGGGTTCTTCGTCGAACGCTACGTCGCCGAGTCCGGCGACGTCGGGCTGCTGCGCCTGCTCGACTTCTACAAGTGCTACCGCGCGTACGTGCGCGGCAAGGTCACGAGCTTCAACCTCAACGACGCCGGCATATCGAAAGCGGACAAAGCCACGGCCCGCAAGACCGCGCAGCGCTACTTCAAGCTGTCCGAGCGCTACGCCCGCCTGCTCACCCCGGACCCGCGCATCGTCGTCATGCTCGGTCTGCCCGGCACCGGCAAGAGCTACATTGCCGAACGGCTGGCCGAGCGCATCGACGCCTATCACCTGATGAGTGACTCGATCCGCAAGCAACTGGCCGGCGTGCCGGTGAAGATGCTCCACCGCTCGGGCACCGAACAGGGGCTCTACACCCGCACGCTCGGCATCAAGACTTACCGTGAGCTGCTCCGCCGGGCGCGGATGTTCGCCTCGGCCGGGCACCGCGTGATTGTCGACGCCACATTCCTGCACCCGGACTCGCGCGCAGAGGCCCGCGCGACGGCGAAGAAGCTCGGGGTCCCGCTCCTGTTCGTCCACGCCGACTGCCCGGAGAAAACCATCAAGACCCGCATGCGACGGCGCGCGCACCGCACCACCTTCTCGGACGCGGACCTGAAAATCTACCGGGCGATGAAGCAGCGGTTCGACCCGCCGGAAACCGGCCCGGGCCTGGTCCGCATCGACACCCGCCAGCCGGTGAGCCGGTCCCTGAACGAGATTGAGCGCGCACTACTTCGTCTCTGACGCCCACCTCGGCGCGGCCCCGGCCGGTGCGGAGAAGAAGCTGGTGGCGTTCCTGCGGTCAATCCGGGGCCAGGCCGATTCACTCTACATCCTCGGTGACCTGTTCGACTTCTGGTTCGAGTACGGCCGGGCAATCCCCAAGCATGGGTTCCGGGTCCTGGCCGGACTCGCCCGGCTGCGGGAAACCGGCACCCGCATCGTCTACATCGCCGGCAATCATGACATCCGGTTCACGGACTTCTTCCGCCGCGAACTCGACATCGAGACCGCGCCCGCGCTCGTCGAGACGATTGACGGCCTGCGGGTATTCATGCGCCACGGCGACGAAGTCGACCGCCGCCCGGTATCCCTGCTCTTCCGGCGCCTGATGAAGAGCCGGCTCAACAACTTCCTCTACTCCTTCGTGCATCCGGACATCGGCATCGGCTTCGCCGCCTGGGTCGCGCGCCGCAGCCGGGCCCGGGGCCACGACGAATCGCTGCGGACCGCGATGCACGAATACGCCCGGCACCGACTGGCCGACGGTCACGACGTCGTGATGCTCGGTCACGTGCACTACCCCGAACTCCGGAAGTTCCCGGAAGGCGTCTACCTCAACACCGGCGACTGGCTTGACAGCTTCTCCTACGGTGTGATTCGCGACGGGACAGTCGCGCTCGAATTCTACCGACCGTGACCGGGTGGCGCACGGCCGGCACCGGCGCGCTGCACGGGGTCCGGGCCTTCCTCAAGCTGATGGCGATTGTCGCGCCCGTATACACCGCCGTCACCATCCTCCGCTATACCCCGGCGCTCGAAGCGTTCGCCCGCTTCACCGCCCCGCTGATGAAGCTCTTCGGCCTGCCCGGCGAAGCGGCGCTCGCCCTCATCCTCGGCAACGTCATCAACCTCTATGCCGGCATCGGCGCCATCACCGCGCTCAACCTGCCGACCGCCCAGCTCACCGTACTCAGCGTTATGCTCCTGCTGTCCCATTCCCAGATTCTCGAAACCGCGGTGTTCTTCCGGATGAAGGCCAAATGGTGGCTGCTGTGGGCAATCCGGCTCGCGCTGTCCCTGCTCTCCGGCGTTGCGCTCGGCCGCCTGCTCGTCCGCGACCCGGGTACCGGCGCGGCATCGGCCGAACTGGCGCGCATGGCCCGGACCACGTTTGACGGATTTGGCCCCGCGCTCGACGACTGGGCCATCGGGCTCTGGGCCACCGCGTGGAAGATGCTGCTCGTACTCGTCGCCATCTTCACCGGGCTCGAATTCGCGCGCCGCTACGGGTTGCTCAGCAAAGCGCTGAACGGCGTGCACAAGCTGACCCGGCACATCGGGCTGACCCGGGACGCCGGCCTGCCCTGGCTCGGCGGCAACGTGTTCGGAATCGTATTCGGCGGCGGGCTGATTGTCGAATCCACCCGCGAGCACAAACTCAGCCCGAAACAGGTAACCCTGGTGGCGACCTTCCTCGCGCTCAGCCACGGCCTGTTCGAGGACACCGCCATCTTCATCGTGCTCGGCGCGAACCTGTTCTGGATAACGGTCCCGCGCGTCGTGCTCGCGGTGCTCGTGACGTGGATACTCAGCCGGGTGCTGCGCGAAGGAACCTAATCCAGGCCCTTGCCGTAAATGCGCCAGGCCGAAGTCCAGAACTGCTTCCCCCGCCGCAGGTCGGGGACTATATCCCGGACCGCACGCCGCAGGTCCCGCTTCCAGTCCGCCGGGTAGTTCAACACCACCCCGCGATGCTTCCCCCGGCCCTGCATCAGGATCGAAGGCAACACGTCCCGGAAATCACCCGGCCGGTCGAACAGGTTCACGGTCGTGGACCGATACCACCCGTCCGGTTCCCGGATGACACCGTGGTGCACGATGTGAAGCCCCACCCCGCCGACCCGGTATCCATGCCGGTTCACCCATTGCCGCCGACCGGGGCCCATCCTTGACCAGAGCCAACCCGGATGCTCGTGGAAAATAGTCCGCAACCCGAACCCGGTGAAATGACGATAGATATTCTCCGTGCGCCGGGGTCGCGGGCCACGGATATCATCCGGCAGACTCCAGACCGCATCGGTCGCGTGGGTACTCAGAAGCTCCATCCCGAGCCGGTCCGCACTCCGGAACACCGGGGAAGGCTTCGAGTAATCCAGTGTATTGATGCCGACCCATTCCCGGCCCGCGGACCGGGCGACGTCGAACAACCCGCGCGTGAACCGGCGAGCGATACCCTTGCCCTGCAGGTCC
>CBDUZK010000171.1:0-4633 GCA_965371675.1 uncultured bacterium
CGTCGCCGTGTATCGCCAGCCAGCCGCCGCGCTTCACCGGCTTGCCCGATGAGGTGAGCGGCATCGACCGGCCTTCGTGCCAGCCGGCCGGCCAGTCCGGCATGTCGGTGGCGATGCAGGTGGTGACCTGGGTATCGTTCGAGGGGAACTTGTCGCCGACGAGTTCGGTCTGGGAGGTGATGCCGAACTCAAAGGTGTCGCCGGCGGGGATATTCCACGCGGTCGCGAAGGTGATGATGCGCGACTCGCCGATGGCAAGACCCGCAACCGTCTCGGTCGCGTTGTACACTTCCGCGTCGCTGCCGTCGTCGGCCACGACCCGGACGTCAAACGTCTCCGCGTCTTCGCCGAAGTTCTCGACCGTGACAATCGGGAAGATATCCCGTCCGGTCCGGACCGTTCCGGTCGGAACCAGGATTGCGGTCACGCCGACGTCGTGGATTGTGCTGACGTCCCAGGCGACCGAATCGTTCGGGTCGTTGTCGTATTCCTCACCCCAGAGCGCGCCGAGCCCGTCGACGAAGAACAGGTGGCCGGTGCCGTCGAAGTAATCGACGTTGTAACCGGCCGTGCCGAAGAAATCGCACCATGCGATGCTGTCGATGACCTGGTCGTTCTCGACCGTCAGCATCGCGCCGCCGATACCGGCGTGGTCGAAGCTGCAGAACGAGAAGTTGTTGGTGGCGTCGATGGTCGCATCAGCATCCACATAAATGCCTTCCTCGTCCATCCAGGTGAAGTTGGCATACAGGGCGCCGATTGACGTCCCGGCCCAGAGGTCGAACTCGTACGGGTACAGGCTGTCCGCGGCCACGACCGAGCCCCGGGCGTCGGTACCGGTCCCAACGACGTTGAACGAACCGCCGTCGACGTCGACCGTACCCGAACCGCTGCCGGTACCGAGGATGAGCGCGTTCTCACCGAGGTTGAAGTCACCGTCCTCAATGTACAGGTTTTCCTCAACCGCCATGTCGCCGGTGACCGTCACATCGCCGTCTGCCGTGTTCTCGACCTCGAGGGCGCAGAACGCGCCGCTGGTGCCGTTCGACGTCAGGCTGTCGCCGTAGAAGTAGACGATGCCGTCGTTGTGGTTGAACGTACCGGAGCAGGTCCAGTCACCGTTGACGGTCATCTCGTCCGGCGCGGTCAGCTCACCGGTGATGGTCACGCCGTTGAACGTGTGCGTGCCGGTGCCGGTGATGTCGGTCGTGCCGTCGAAAGTGATATCGCCGTCGCCTTCGTCATAGGTCCCGTTGTTCGTCCAGTCACCCGCGACGTAGTAGTAACCGTCGTCGAACGACACGCCGCTGTTGATGAGGTTATTGTCGACATTGATGACGAGGTCGCCGTTGATGTCAATGTCACCCTCGGTCTCGACGTCGCCGGCCGGTTGCTCGATCAGGGCCTGGAGGGAAACCGGGCCGTAGGAGGTATTGCTCCAACTGTTGCTCCCGGTTGTGACGTCACCGGTAGAGTAGGACAGTTGTCCGCTCGGGTCGAATACGATGTAGCCGCCGTGGTAGTACCCGAGGATATCACCGGGCAACACCCCCGGAATGGTGTCGTACTCCGTGTGGAGACCACCGGCCGGGTAGTTACGGGACGGACTCATGCCGACGACACCCCAGGTCCATCCGTTGTGTCCCGCCCGGAACACCTTCAACTGTCCGTTATGCTGGGGCGGGGGGTTGGTGGCAGTGCGGCACGACCAACGGACTACGCTGCCGGCAGATGTGGCAGCCCCCCCCCTGTCTATCACTGTGTTGGGGAAACCGGACCCGCCCCAGAAGTACGTCCGCGATATCGGGGGGTTGCCGACCGTATCCCGGACAGTTACCTTTGCGACATACACGTCAAAGAACGTCAGCGTCGCGTCCACGCCGCTGTTGACGATGGCGTCAGCAGAGCCGTCGAAGTAGATTTCGCTGCCGGTGCCCGAGGTGAAGTCGCCGTCGTTGCTGAAATCGCCGCCGCACTTGATTGTGCCGTTATTGGTGATGTCGCCGTCGGCGATGATGTCGCCGTCACAGTCAAGCGTCTTGCCGGCGACGACCGTCATCTCGGCCGCCGACTCGATTTCCAGGCTCGCGCACGCGTACCCGGTTCCGGTGTTGGTGGTCGGGTAGTTGGTCAGCCCGTCCTCAATCAGGACGTCATCCGCGGCGTCAGGCACGACACCGTCATCCCAGTTCCCGACAGTGTTCCAGTCCGTGCTCACGTCGCCGGTCCACAGGCCCGGTACGCCGGCCTCCCAGAAGCAGCGAATCATGATGTCGCCGGTACCGGAATACGCAGACCACGAGGTCCCCGAGTGGCGCCACTGGGTTCCGGCCGGCGCCTGGTTACCGTTGTTGTCCCGCCACTGGGCAATGAAGCTGCCGTCGCCTCTGACCGCGATGTAGAAGACCGTGGGAACCGCCACCCAGTCAACCGAATCTTCCCACCAGGCATTGCTCGGGACGTAGAGAGAGTCAGGGGATTCCCATATCTTGGTGCCCGGGCTGCCGCTGGCGTCGTTCCAGATTTCAAACCAGCAGTAGCGCGTTCCGCTGACCCCCCACATGTTGGATCTTACAAGCGTGATGTACCCGGGGGTGGTCTGCTGGAACTTCACACCGTAGTAGCTGGTCTGGGTGATTCCGGTTCCGGAAGATGCAATCCCGTTGTCGTAGAATAGCCAGCCGTCGAGGCCGCCCGCAGGAACGCGTTCCGCTTCGATGATACCGCCTTGGACACTGATTGTCGTTCCTGAACCGTCGGTTCGCAGTGGCTCGGGTCCTGCCGGTGCCTCACTGATATCGTAAGCCCGAAGCTCAACTCCCTGCGCTATCAACATTGCCCCGAACAGGGCAACCAGCACCAGAACTGACACACGTCTGTGCATTCTAGCCTCCTTGTATAGAACTGATTGTTCTTGGGTGGACTGGAAATCAAACCCACGGCCCCATCATCCACCCCGGGTCCGGTTGCTCACCCGAGCGCCCGATAACTCCTGGAGCCGTCTTTGTTGGGTAGTGATGAGGTAACCCGGCTCATCCGGGCGTCAAACCTGCACCCCTAGTGGGTCAGTCTACGCCTGACGGATTGTAGTGGGCTGCATATGGTTGTCAAGCAGGAAAAGTGGCCGGGCGGAGCGAGCCTGCTGTGGGACGCAGGGGCCGACTTCGGAGTCTTCGAGAGCGCTCCACCGCTTGGCAGCGCTTCACCTTGACAGGCCGAACCCTTGCGAGTACGATACGCAGGATGAGTGTCGTAAATTCAGCAAACCCAAGGAGGTAGCACGATGAAGGACCGTATTGGTCTGGTCCTGGTATTCCTGGTTGCGGCCCACGGGGTGGCCGACGCAGAGCTTGATTTTCACGGAATCCTGAATACTGGCAGCCATACGGTCGTGATTGACTCAGTGTTCATGGCTACGGGTGGTGTTCCCGGATGGTTCTCAACCCCGGATTGGAGCGGGGATTCAGCGGTCACCGACTCGTTCGACTTCCCGATGATTCGATCCTGGCCAAGTGAGCTCATGATACTCGGAGCGATAGACGGAGAGATGTTGTTGCTGCAGATTACGCCGGTTCAGCCGGACTCCTGGTACGTACTCGGGGACGTAACCCCGGTCAAGCCAAGGGTAATGTTCTGGACTGCCGGTGGCGTCGAAGAGCAGCACCAGGGCGCTATCCCACAACCGGCCTTGCGAGTATACCCCGCTGTTGTTGTGGAACGGGCGACAATTGAGGCGCAGGTCTTCTCCGCCGGACAGGTCCGGTTGGACATGTTCGACGCGGCCGGGAACCGGATCCGGACATTCGGGTCCGTGGACAGGAATGCCGGGGTCTTCTCAGCGGTCTGGCGGGGAGAAGACGATTCGGGCCAAAGACTGCCCGGAGGCGTCTATTTCTGCCGTCTGGCTGCAGGTGATGCCGCGACCGTGAGAAAGGTACTCCTGGCACGCTAGCGCAGGTCTTGTCTTGTCTGGGCCAGGGAACGCTGTTGGGCGTCCTTTGGCTATGTGAGAAAGGGGACGATGGCTGACACGGAACCGACCCGGATACGGAAACGACGATTGAACAGGAACCTGGTCTTGAGTCTGGCAGTGTTTGGCGCACTTGCCGGGTGCAGCAGGCCTGGTCTCATTGAGTATCACCTGGGCGTGGTTCCTCCCGACTTGATTGAGGACCGGTTCATAATCAGCGGCCATTCCCAACATGTGGCGTTTGTGGTCCAGCGTGGCGCGTACCAGGTGGTGATAGTGGACGGGAACGAAGGACCGGAGTACGATGCAATCGGCAACATGATTGTCACCCGGGACGGGCACGTGGCCTACGCGGCAATCCGCGAAGACAAGGGCGTGGTCGTCAGAAACGGACAGGAAGACAGAAGATACGACGCGGTCGGGGCGCTCCTGCTCACCGGGAATGGTGGAATGCTGGCGTACCCGGCCGGGTTGAACGGCCGGCGAGCCATGGTCGTCAACGGCAAAGAGAACAAATGGTATGATGACATCATGTACCCGGTTCTCAGCCCGGACGAAAACCACCTGGCCTGGACGGCGAAACTCGGCGACAAATGGGTGGTTGTCCGGGATGACCGCGAAGGCAGGCCGTATGACGAAGTGACCCCGGTAGTCTTCAGCCGG
>CBDUZK010000172.1:0-4618 GCA_965371675.1 uncultured bacterium
GGTTATGTTGAGTTGTTTGCGGGTGACGCTTGCGCGGTGGGGATACTAGCCTAGAATGAAGCCATGAGAGGTCGGGTGTCGCTGCTGCTTCTATTCGCCTTCTTACCTGGGGTGTTGGCCTTGCCGTCGTGGCAGAACGACGTGGCGTGGCGTGATTCGCTCACTGAGGTTCCTCCCCGTTTCCGCGCGGACTGGCTGAGGGCCAGAGGGCTGGACGACCCGTTCGTGTTCGGGACCATCAACCCCGAATCAACCGGCCTGCGTCTCGTTGGGAAGTACGGGCGCGGTCCATCCCGGGAAGTCACCGGACAGGATTCGCTTCTGTTCCTGAGTAACGGCAGCGAGGTTGCCGTCTTCAGCACGGTGGACCCGGGCAACCCGGCACTGCTGTCCGAGATTCAGGCGCGCTCCATTGTCGTGCAGAGTGCTGTCCGCGACTCCATCCTCTACATCGGCGACTACGCCGAGGTCAGCATCTGGGACATCTCGGACCCTGTCCACCCGGCCCAACTGAGTGCGATTCCCTACGGCGTCGGGGACTTCGCGGTATCGGACAGCCTGCTCGCCTTCACCCGACAGGGCACGTTCCGAGTCTACTCGGTTGCGGACTCCGAGAACCCGCTTGAACTTGGGACCCTCCCCGACAGCGGCACCGTCCGTGCGGCGTCCGGCAGCAAGTTCGTCCTGAGCTCGAACCAAGACATTGTCTACATCATCGACTGCTCGGACCCGACGCATCCTCAGCGCTGCGGTTCGTTCCCCGGGTATGCGCTCGGGCTCGACGTCCGAGACAACCTCTGTTGCGTCGCGATGTACTGGACTACGGACATTGACCACTTTCGGTTCGATGTCCTGGACATCTCTGATCCCGGCGACGTCCGTCGCATCGGTCAGCTTGCCGATGTCGGCGGCTACGATATTCACCTTGAGGGGTCGTTGGCATTCGTGTCCGGCTACCAGAGCAGCGGCTTCGAGTTCACCATCATCAGCATCGCAGACAGCACGAATCCGGCCCAGGTCGGGCGCTGTGCGACGCCCGGAGACAACGATGGGGTCTGGAGAGACTTGGCAACGGACCGGGCTTACGTTGCAGACCGATTCCGAGGGATGACAGTGATGGATGTCAGCAACCCGAACAGCCCGGTTGTCGATACGAGCCTGTTCAGCGCGGGGTCTGCCGAGGACGTATGGGTAGATGGCAACCTGATGTACGTTGCCAGCAACGGTAGCGGGATGCACATTGTGGATGTCACCGACCCCACGAGGCTGACGGGGTTGGCGTCCGTGGACAGCAGCAGCCGTTTCACGGGGTGTCAGACAATCGTGGCCAAGGACAGCTTTGCGTACATGCACCTATCGCCGTCCCTACACGACGTGCGCGTTGTTGACGTGACAGATCCGACTCACCCCATACCGGTCGCTGGCGCAAATGCCCACAACTGGCCAGAAGACATGGTGCTACGGGACTCTCTGATGTACGTCGCGGAGGATAACTTCCTAGAGGTTATCAACGTCGCCCGGCCGCGCGAGCCGGAGCTGGTGGGGAGCTGTGAACTGAACGGCTACGCCGGGGACTTGGACGTGGTCGATACGCTTGCGTTCCTTTCCCACAACCCCCTCCTGGTAATCAATGTGGCCGACCCAGAAAATCCGGCCATCGTGGGCACTTGGAGCGGACGCACACATGGCTTGGATGCGGAGGATTCTATCGTCTACGGAACCGGACCCTACACCGGTCTTGTCGCTTTGAGCGTGGCGGACCCGACATCGCCATATGTGCTCGACTCGCTCTACATGGAGAACTGGTGGAACGATGTCGCGGTTAGCGGCTCGCTGGCAATGTCGGTGGCACGTGGGTTCGCACGGTGGACATCTCAGACCCGCGGAATCTGCGGATACGTGGCACTTGGGCTCCACCGTATCTAGTTCAGCGCATCGAGTACGTCGCGCCGTATGTGTATGTCGCATGCTTGGAGGCAGGCGTGTGCGTTCTCGAAACGACGAGTGTGGGGATTTCGGAACCCCGAGGCGGGTCCAAGCGTGAGCCGTCTAGCGTCGTAGTGCGCCCCAACCCGGCTATCAATCGCATCTCCTTGGATGCGGCACCGACAGGAATCGCGAGGGTCGTAGTACGTGATGTAGCTGGAAGAGAAGTCAAACGGGAGTGCCTGGAGTGCCCGCCTGACGGCAACTTGGTCGTCGACGTCGCAGGACTTCAGGCTGGTCTGTATTTCTTGGAGTTAGAGACCAGAGATGGCAGGTACGTGCTGAAGCTGGTCAAGCAATAGGAGGAAGCTATGAAAGCGGTAGTTGTCGCTGTCTTGGTGGCGCTTATTCCATCGTCGGGCCTTGGTCTGACACAGGCATACTCGGTAGAGCCGGTCACGGCGGCGTGGTCGGGGATGGCGGACCCGCATCCCGACTATGGCGTCAGCCAAATCATCACCTGCAATTTCGATGAGCTGGATAGCACGTGCTACGTGGAGTTGTTCGTCGGTGCGAATGGGGATACCGGAAGCTACAAGCTGGAAATCAAGGAAGGCAACACCCTCGTGGCCTCGCAGGCAGGCGTATCACCGGGGCGAGACTACGCTTGGCTCATGTTCGGCGACATCCAGATGGAGCCGGGCGAGTCCTTCACCAAGGGCAAGCAGTACGAATTCCGCTTCACTCGTGCGGGGGCGGACAGTATCGAATACTATTGGGATGCCGAGAATCCGTATCCGAAGTATGGTTGGATGAAGGTCGGCGGAACCGACGAATACGGTCTCGACCTCTGCATGCGGGCGTATGGGCAGCAGGACAGTGTTTCGAGCGACTGGTAGGGCGTCAACGTTGCAACCTGGCGAGCAGCGGATTCTCAGTACCTCGACACGGCCAGAACGCTAGGCATCGCCTGGGCGCGGGATGGCTTTGCGGCCTGGGCGCACGTCAAGAAGCCGGCGGAGGACACCTGGCGCGATGACTACTGCGCCGAGCGCCTGAAGTGGTTCACCAACGGCGAGACGCTGGGAGTTGTCGCGTTGCTGGGTTACGGCAGCTGGGACGATTCCATCACTACCATGCGTATTGACTCGCTGCTTGCGCCGGATGGACCGTCTGATCCATCAATGTACCCACCTCGCCGCCTCTGGGAGGATTCCGCCAACTACTGGGCGGAGTATGTCGAGAACGTGATGACTTGGCTGCCTGAGGTCGAGTATTGGGAATTGTGGAATGAGCCCAACGACTGCTCCACCTACTTTGGGAATCCAGACTGGAAGTTCTACGGGACTCCGTCCAATCACATCGACTCAGCGCGGGAACGGTGCAGTCTGTATGTGAAGATGTGCGAAGTTGCTTGGGAGGTCGCACAAGGCTTCACTCCCCCGCGCAAGATACTGGCAGGTTCCGTAGCCCGCGTCACGGATGCTTGGGCGCCTTCAGGTCTCTCTCCTGGTGTCGAGTGGATCCGAGACATGCTTGAGTTGGCTGAGATTAGGTACGGAGGTGCGGAGAACTGCTTCGACATCATCGCGGTCCATCCGTATACGCACACGAAGGGCGACCATGGTGAGATAATGAACTTCGACGCGAGCCTGTTTCAGGAGGACCTAGACACTCTCGCTTCGGTCATCCATTCGGCGTGCGACGACCAGTTCGAGGTCTGGGCGACTGAGGTCGGTTGGAACCACTACGTATGGAACGATTCGTCGTACGACACTCTGGACAATGCGAGCCCTGAAGAGAATGCCGGCAACTTGGTCAAGTTCTTCAGTTCGGCCATAGGTTCCCAAGCGGAACCGGTCGCGCGGTACGAGAGAGTCTTCTGGTACGAGATGACGGATTGGAGGGCGCACGATACGCTTCATGACGAAGGCTTCGGTCTGCTGGACAGGGCATCGCAGGCGCGCAAGCCGCAGGCTGCAGCGCTGGCGCAGTTGGCAGAAGCCCTGACTGGCCAACGCCTGACCGGCCGCGTCCTGTCCGGAACCGGCTACGGCGATTCGGTGCGCATCTACGAGTTTGAGGGCCCAGCGAGCGGGCAGCGGACGTGGATCTGCTGGGCGGATGACAGTGTGGGTTCCGGCATCAGCGTCGCCGTGGACATCCCGGCCAGGTCCGATTCCTTGGATACCACTCGAGTAGCCTACGGCGCGAATCCGCCCTCCGGGTTCAAGACGACTGAGATGGACGGATGGCTGGAGGTCACGCTCGATGGGCGGCCCTATATCATCAGCGAAACCGGCACAATCGAGCGGCCGAACTTGGTGGTAGACAGCGTGTGGACGTGGCCGGCGAATCCTCAGTGGGACCGGCCGTGTACGCTGTACGCCCGGATCGTCAACAATGGCAGCGACTCGACCGTCGTGGGCAATCCCGCAGCCGGCAAGCCGAACACGGTCGTGGCATTCGCCTGCAACGATTCTGGCATCAACTCCATCCAGTACTCGAATAGCATCCATGTCAACGATACGGTCATCGTGCCCCTGCTATGGACGGTGGGTGTGCACGGAGCATGTTTGCTGCGAGCCACGGTCAACGGCAACCAGGCCTATGTCGAGGAGTCGATGGAGGACAACGCGGCCTTCACGTACCGGTGGAACGCCTACATGCCCACCGGGCAGTTGGACCTCGT
>CBDUZK010000173.1:0-4593 GCA_965371675.1 uncultured bacterium
CAGATACACCCCCTCGGTTCGCCTTGACTGCAACACAAGTCTGCTGCGCCGACCTTCCTGATTGTTCCACCGACCCTCGGTCGCACCGACATCTCACGGCGTTTCAATCGGATAACCTCAGTCCGACTCGCCACCGCGCACCCTCACCCGGTCTCCCGTCACTGTGCGAGCGACCTCAACCGGAACTGCGCCTTCAGCGACAGTGCGACCTGCGGGGAATCCGGTCGCGAGCCGGCATCGGTACTCCACGGTGAACTGCCCCGCGCTCTGCGGTTCACGCGGGATGCCGGGCCAGAAGAACAGGGGCACGGATTGCCGTGCCCCTGCATTCTGTTACGTGTCCGGGTGCGCTAATCGACCTTCAGTACTTTGTCGACCGCGTTGCCGACCCGGATGAAGTACACACCGGGCGCGACCCGGGGTCGCCACGCAAACGTACCGTTGCGGGTCGCGGGCGTAAACCGGCAACTCGCCGCCCGCCGGCCGTTCGCATCGAACAGCGCGACGTCAAGCGGTTCGACCCGGCTCAACTGGTAGCTGACCTGGAACCCATCGGTGAACACGCGCGGGTACACGCTGATTGTCCGAACCGTCGCCGGTCGCAGGCCGGACTCGGCAATCCCGACCGGCGGGTCATACCACGCCGCCGCGGTATCCGAGTTCGCGAGCATGTCGTTGACCGTGCGCCCGCCAACCAGCACGAATGCCACAATCTGGCTGTCACCGGCCGGGATTGTGTACGGTCCGGACGAAGACATCGCATGCCAGTTGGTTCGCGTCGTCCCGGTGGTCTGGCGCAGGGTGCCGTCCATGAACTGCATCTTCTCGGCCTTGGTGAACCCGTTATTGATATGGGTACTGTGGTTGATGCAGTTCGCCCAGCCGCCCATGCCCGCCGGGTAGATATGCCGGATGCCGAGCGCGGTCGTCTCGGGTGAGGACTTGATGTAGGCGAGGTTTCGTGTCGAATCCGTACCCGCGTAGTCGTACTGGTCGTTCGCGCTCCAGTTTGCGGTCCGAAAGTCGCAGGCGACAGCGACGTACAGGCCCTCGATTGCGCTCGCGTCGCCGTTGTGGATCCGGTACTCGTAGATCGTGAAGTCGTCGTGGGTCGGCATCACGTCGGTCGCGCAGCCGTAGACCCGCTGGTCGATGCGGACGCTGCGCGGGGCCGGGTGGTTCGCGTCGCTGAAGCTCGCGTAGAACTCCTTGTGCCCGAGCTCGGGCGGGAAGACCATCCGCACCGTGTCGATCTCGTCGAAGTCGAGCGGGCACTCCTTCCAGTTCGGCGCGCCGTAGTAGTTGTCGACGACCCAGCCGGTGTCGGTGCCGAACATGAGCGCACCGTGCATCAGGCATGAGTTGGACCAGGACCGGTTCTTGTCGTAAATCCAGCCGAATCCCTCGCCCCGCCACTGGGTCGTGCCGATTCCGCCGTTGCCCGGGACCGCGAGCACGAAGTTGCCGGTGTCGAGGACGCCGAAGATACCGTTGCCCGCGTGGGGCAGGCCGACCGTGAGCTCGCAGTTCGAGTGCCAGGCCGCGGTCGGTGTCGTAATCACCAGTTCGAACCCGGCCTCGTGCCCGTGCGGGCAGGCTGCCGCGACCCGGACCGCGTACGCGTCGCCCCTGGCCGTGTCGCCGACGCCGACCGAGCCGTACTCGGCCGTGCTGTCGAGAATCGTCACGTACGGCGAGGTGGTGCGCAGCACGCCCGCAACCGAGTCTGCCGCCAGGTTCCCGGAGTTCTTCACCACGAAGAACACGTCGGTCTCCTCACCCGGGTCGAGCCGGCCGTTGAAGTCGTCGACCGTGCAGTGGTCGACGCCGAGCAGCGGCGCGGCACAGCCGGCCGTGGTGTACACCATCGCCTCGTAGATGTACACGTCCTGCCCGGTCACCGTCACTTTCAGGGTCCACGTGTCCTCGATCACCTCGAGCGGTACCCAGGCCATGCCGTTCGCGTTCGTCGTCGCCCGACCCAGGAGCTCGCCCATGTGCGTGACCGCAACCCGGGCGTTCGGCACCGGTGCGTAGCCGCAGCTCACCTCGACCGGGAACTGCTGGGGCATCGCCGTAACCGTATCCGGATGCAGCGCGGCCAGCACCTGCGGCACCTGGCGCCACATCGTCATCGTCGGGTCGCCCTGCAGCGTGTTCGTGTACATCGCCCAGCGAGTCGTCATCTGGCTGAACGATTCGTTGCGCTGGAAGTCGCGCGCCAGTCCGTGCGCCTTGCCCTGGGTCATGCCCTTCGTGAAGTTGCGGAAGAAATGGCAGTTCATGTTCGAGTTCGGACCCTGGCACGGCGGTGCGCCCCAGCCGTAGCGGGCGTTGAGCAGTGTCGACACCGCGCCGCCGTTCGTCGCGTTGACGAGCAACTCGCCCAGGCAATCCGCACTCGTATCGAACCAGCCGCAGTTGCACGCCATCGTCATCGTGATGCAGGGCATCGCGACGTTGGTCAGCGACGAGATGTTGCCGGTGTTGAACGTCGAACCGAACGCCGTGTTGGAGCCGTGCCCCGCGAAGTGGAACAACTGCCGGCCGGCGTTCAGGCCGCTGATGACGGCAGCCGGCCCCATGTTCAAACCCGAATCCACCTCCCACGGCGACTGTGCGTTCAGCATCCGGGCGATGTTGGTGTTGACAATCCCGCCGTGGAAATCGATGTTTGCCCAGAGGACCTCGCTCGGCAGAATCACGTTGTCCAGGTACGCGGTGTCCGGCACTATCTCGTAGGTAGTGTCCTTGCGCAGGAAATTCGCGGCGTCGGCGGCGCTGTCGAGCGGCAGGCGACCCACGTAGATGTCCTGGAACAGGTCGACCGAATCGCCGGTCATCTCACCGAACCGGCCGTTGCCGTTTGCGTCCCAGTCGCCGTCAAGGTCTGCGAAGTACATGTCCGCCGGGACGTTGTAGGTCGAGTTGGGCAGGTAGCCGTAGCGCAATGGACACTTATCGTAGTCGCCGGCGAGGATGACGTACTTCAAGCCGTTGTTGGCGAACTTGTCCTTCAGGAACTCACGCATCTTCTCCGGGTCGTCCCGGCCGGTGGTCGACAGCGTGTCGTACTGGACTATCTCGGTGAAGTACCCCTTGCGCATCAGCCAGTTCCGCAGGCCGGCCAGCGCGGGGGCCAGCGCCGAGTTCGTGAAGACGACCACGTCCAGCTCCCCGGCGTCCTTCTCGACCGCGGGCGGCGCCATCCGGGAAACGTCCTGCGGGTTCACAACCAGTTCCGCGACGTCCCGTGCAATCAGATCGCGCTGCGACTCGGTCAGCACCGGGATGGCAACCGTGTTCTCGCGGTACTTCACCTCCACCCGCGCGCGGGTAACCAGGGTCAGGCGACCGCTCGCCGGCCGGTACTCAAACGGGCAATACAGGAAGCCGGCAATCCGATACCCGGCCTTCGAGCCCGCCGGGACCACGGTCAGCGGCTCGGTCGGGTAGGCTTCGTCAATGCCGTACACCGCCGCGTCCGGACCGACGAACGGGATGCTGTTCAGTTCCGACAACGGACGCATCGGCTGCACCGGGTGGATACGAAACGTACCCAGCTCCTCACGGGCGAGTGGCGTGACGGTCAGTTCCTCGACCACGGCCCCGGCCGGTATCAACACGTTGCCCGAAATCACGGGCAGCAACGGGTGACCGGGCGTCGCGGTCCAGGACGGAACCGTTCCGTTCCGCTCGAGGTCCAGCTCGATTACGGCGTAAGCATCGCTTTCCGCATACATGACGTCACGCGGCGCGACCTCCAGTGTGTGGGTGACGGTACCGGCAAACGTACCGGTCATCGCCAGGCAGAGAATCAAGAACAGTTTCACAATGCCTCCTGCTGTTGCTTCTGGATTCGGAATACCCGTCGCGGGGTCCCCGCGGACCCGTCGGCGACAAGTTATGACCACCGGCAATTATCGCCCGCTATGCGCCCGGGTCAAGCCGGATGCACGACGATCCCATCCGCGTTGCCCGACCTCGCCGGTTGCCATCTTGGCGCTCCTGACGGTTCACTTCTTCCCTTCATTCGTCATTCGGGATTCCACCAATCCCCAATCTAGAATCTGGAATCTCGAATCCCCGAACATCACCCGGCTCAGGTCCCCGGAGGATTCCCAGGAAGGGTCCCCGCAGAATCCCCGGCAGGAATCCCCGCGGTAGTCTTGGCAGAGGTCCGGGCTGGACACGGTCCGGTAGTCCCGGCTCATCACCACACCGTAATCCCGGCTTGTCTCTCGGCAGGAATCCGGGCCTGACACCCGGGAAAGCTCCCGGCCGGATACTCGTGAATACTCCCGGATTGATGCCCTGAGTATCACCCGGGGGGATACCCCCGGGGTGGTCCCTGGACGGCCCAGGTAGGCCATATGTTACCGGAAATCAACCACTTCGACATTTGCAGGGATGTTCTACCGAATTGAGGGATGATCACGCCGCGCTACCCGCAGCCCGGGTCCCGCAAGGAACTCGGAGCTAGCGGACCTTCACGACGCGGCTCAACGCGCCTGTGACCAGATGGACCGTGTACACCCCGGGCGCAAGATACCGCACGTCATTACCACCCCTCTCAAGCAAACAGACCTGCCG
>CBDUZK010000174.1:0-4574 GCA_965371675.1 uncultured bacterium
TAGACGCCGACGACCAACCATGAGATGCAGGCTAGTTTTCAGACAAGCTCCACAACCCCAATCCCAAAGCTAAGTCATTCACTCGTCATTCGTTACCCGGATTCTGAATTTCCCCCCTCCTGCCCCCCGGGGTCACCCCCGGGGCGGCTACCCGGGTAGTTATCCTGGCGGTCAGAATCACGGTTATCTGGGTCACTTTCCTGGTGATTTGCATGGTAATTATCCCGGGAGTCTGGATGGCGGTTTGCCTGGTGACCTGGTTGGCGCCCAGGTTGGCAGTCAGGATAGCCGTCTCGGTGGCGACTATCCGAGTCGCCATCCCAGTCACCATCCGGGCCAATCAGGGAAGCCGGTACCCCCTGGGGTAGGGTTGGCGAAAACCGCACTTACTTACGTGACCCGAACGACCGCGCTCGGCTGCCTCTCGGGATGCTCAAGAACAGAAACCCGTCCGCCAGCCGTTCAGGCTGGAGACGGGTACGATGTCACCTTATCTCTCGACCACCGTACCCTTGACACGTTTCGCAGTTACCTAAATGATATTATGTCCCCGATATTCCCAACCCGACTACGTACACAAGCAGCATCGCTGCTCTTCTCATTGCCTACCTCCTTCTGACTACCAGCACCTTACTGGCTAGGCTGCCGCCGTAGGGAGTCCTGACGCTCACGACGTAGACTCCGGCCGGCAACTGCGACAGGTCCAGTTCTTGCCCCGACGTCGCGCAGGCAGCGCTTCTGAACACTACGGCACCTGCGATGTCGCACACTTCCACGCTTGCCTGAGCTACCGGAGCGTTCACCACCACTCTGACCATCCCGGTCGTAACGCTCGGCCACACGCGCAAGACCGGGGCGGGCTTCGAACCGGGCATCTCGCTCAGTCCAGTCTGGAGTGTCTCCAGAATGCAAACTCCTCCGTCCGTGGCCGCAACGTAGATGTACGGCGACTCGTAGACCAGCCGATGGATGGAAAGTGATGGAGGCACCCACCGGCCCTCGATGAGTCGCAAGTCGCGGGGATTGGCGACGCTCACCATGTCCAGTTCCCAACCGCCGCAGTACGCGATAGTGTCGACGACAAGCACGTCGAACTTCGTCCTGGGAATCACGAGCGAGTCCAGCACGTAGGGCTGGTTGGGGTCCGCTACGCTGAGGCTGATAATCACGTCCTCGGTCGGGCTCGTGTAGGACAGCGCGTAGAGAACGGTATCTTGCAGGTCAATGCCCCAGATGTACCGCGGCCATGTGGCAGTCACGTAGGACGAATCCGGCCGGGCCACGTTCGTGACGATGATGCCCCCGTAGTTGGCAACATACGCCAGCGTATCATCGAGTATCACCTCTTGGCTCCGTTCCGGCAGATTGCACATCCCCACCACTCTCGGCTCGCGCGGCCGGGCGACGTTGACGACCTGAAAACGGTAGTTCTCGGCGCAGTAGACCAGACTGTCTCGAAGCTCTGAAGCCTCCACGTTGTTCGTGACCTCGGCCGTGCCTGCAAGTTGAGGTCGAGCAGGATCAGAGACATCAAGCGATCTGAACAGCGGGGCGTTGAACCAACCCACGTAGGCGAAGCTGTCTCTGGCGGCCACCGAGTAGCAATCATCCTCAATCCCCGGCGTGTCGTAGCTGCCCAGCAGCAGGGGCCGAGTCGGATCGCTAACGTCCAAGACCTTCATCCCACCGCCCCCGTTCGCAACGTAGGCTCGCGTCCCGTCCAGCTCGATATCGAGCGTGTAGCCTCCTCCCAGCAGCAGCGAGTCCACGGACGGGTCACTCGGGTTGCTGACATCAATGAGCACAAGTCCATCCAAGTCGTTGGCAACCATGCTGCGGTCCAGTCCCGATTTGCCCCAGGCCCCGTGTTTGTAGCCCGGCAGTGTACAGCGCCCGAGGACGGTCGGGTGCGTGGAATCCCCGATGTCAATGAGCTGGAACCACGTCTGGTACATGTAGCGGCCGGAGACATACGCCCTCGGGCCGTCAAGATGGATGTCCTCTCCGCCAGCATTGGACGCAGAACCAAGTGGGAACATATTCTCCGGGTCGGACACGTCGAGCACCACGAAGCTCATATCAGAACCGCCCGCGGCACCGCGCGCCAAGCAGCAGATGTTCCCGCGTGCCTGGGCACACCAGATGTTGTTGCCCCATGAGCCGACCCGGTGAGGTACACTGGGATCGCTGACATCAACCGCGTACAACCCGCCCCAGTCGGCCAGGAAGGCTGTGCCGCCGGCAACGGACACTGTCGCGCCCGAATCCAGACACCAACCTACCCGGTACGGGCTGGCCGGGTCTGCGATGCTGTAGACCTTGAATGTGTCGTACCAGGTGATGAAGGCCAGCGAACCACTGACGTCGAACCCGGCACAACCGGTCCGAATCCACGACAGCCGCTCGGGATTCCGCGCGTCTGATATGTCGTAGGTCTCCAGCCCGGCGTTGGTGCCGACGTAGAGAAGAGAGTCGCGTATCATCACCTGATTCAGGAGACGTTCGGCGTTGACATCGGAAAGGAACTCCACCCGGGGCGTCCGCGTGCGGTTGAAGCTGAGGAGGCTCACCCCGGAGCCACGACCCAGTGCAATCAGCGTGTCGGTGGCGGTGACACGGCAGTCCACGTCGTATGCAGGACCGCAGCTCCAACGGCCCACGACTTGGAGCGGCCCGGAATCTGAGGAACTGCTGAAGGACTGGGGCCGGTCGGCATGGTCGTGGTCGCGCAGCCAACGGGCACGATAGCGGGGATGCATCGTCCGCAGCGAATCTTCAACCACCCGCCAGTCGTCGAGTCTGTCGTTGCCGCTCGCCCCGGCGACTGCCGAAACAGCCGCAAGCACCAACGTCAGTGCTACCAGCCATCTTCTACTCACACCTGAATCCTATACCCCTGCCCTCAGGCCGTCAAGGTCCAGGATGCCTGCTGCCAGCCCGACGAGCAGCAGAATGGCAGTATTCTTCAGCAGAACCTCCTACGTCATGGTATCGGTGGCGGTGCTGCCGTCAAGGTGCACGCCAATGCCATCTGCGCGGGTCAGATTCAGGCGCGGTCCGTAGCCCGTCAGGGCAAGTGCGAATGGTGAATGGCGAGTGATGAATTGTGGAAAAGCGGCAGCTTCGCGGCCGCAGTCCAAGTCACTTCCGCTATCTGTGGCTATCCGTGGTCCATTCTCCCCTTGGCGTTCTTGGCGGTTCACTGCCGACTTGACCCAGGACATCCAGCCGCTTGAATACAGACGCGGTCCGGAGTGTATCACCGGTAAAGGAGAACCATATGAGTTATGCTGCAGGAGCCGCGGCTGCCGCGGCAGCGGCCGCCATCGCCAACGCGGTCAAGGCATCCGGCGCAATCGTTCGGGTGGAACCGGAGGATTTCGTCAAGGTTATCAGCCGCGTGGACAAACCGCTCATCGTCCATGCCATCGGCGGCATCTTGACCAAACACCACCGCTACATCAGCGGGTACAAAGGACTGGTCTTCTACACCGAATCCAAGGAGCCGCTCGAATTCGCCAGGGCGGTTGAACTGGTTGCCGCGAAGAAAATCTGGATTCCCGACTAGACGCGACGGGTCGCCGACTCACCGCAGGGCGACGCGGCCAGCAAGCCACTACCGGGACGAAGTTCCGGTTTCTTCCACCGGGAGGGCCTCAGGCTCGCTCCAGCCCGACTCGCTGCCTTTCACGTCCTTCGCCCTGCACCGGACCTGCACCGTGCCGACCGCCGCGAACCGGTGGGAATCGAGCGCCGTGCCGCCGCTTGCGACGAACCCGGTCCACGCTCCAACTGTGCCGTTGTAGTCGAACAGCATTGAGACGCTGTCCCCGTCCGGGTCAATCGTCGTCGCGCTGAACAACGCCCACGTATCGGGAACCACACGCGCCGGTATCGTGAATCCCGGCACCGCGGGCACCCCGTTGGCAAGGACCGATACCGACACCGGCCCGGTCCAGTCCGACGTGACATCCGGACGGTTGGCCAGGGTCGCGCGCGCCCGCAGTTCGAACCCGCCGGCCGCGTCCCAGGTATGGCGTAGCGTCACCGTGTCGCCCGGGGCAAACGCCCTGCTTGTATCCACCACGCCATCGCCCCAGTCAATCACGTAGTACACCGCCCCGCCATCCGGGGTTCGGGTCACGAACGCAAAGGCGGCGGGCGCTCCCTGGTGGATTGTGTCCGGGACCGTCAGGAATTCGGGCACCAACGGTGCATCCTCGTTACAGACCAGGCCGAGACCGAACACCCCGGCCACGACCACAAACAGAACCAAGCGCATCTTCATGAGCGCAGCATACCCGCACCCGGACAGGCTTTCAAGCCGCACCGCGCACGTGAAATCTCAGCGACAGCCCCGGATTCCGCTCCGTCCTTCCACATCTTGACATTTGCACTTTGATATTTGACTTCTGCCCTCTTGGTGCCCTTCGTGGTTGGAATCCTGTGCCGTTCTGCTACCAACCACCTCCACACCAGCCGGTGTTGTGCCGGTCATGCTGCCACTTGGGCCAGGCGGTGGTTGCGAGCGTGCCGTCGGTGTACCCGGCCACGCAGTAGAGCGCGTCCGAGCC
>CBDUZK010000175.1:0-4568 GCA_965371675.1 uncultured bacterium
AGTTCACGTCCTGGCTGTAGAAGTCGCGGTCTATGACGAACGCACCGGGCTCCTCCCCATCAAGCAGAGGGGGCTGGAGCGGGTACACGTTACCCACCGAGAATGTCTTGGTCTCCAGCACCGTCGCCCGGGCCGAGACCCGCGCACCGGTCGGGATCGCCAGCAGCACCGATACCTTCGGCACCCGGGGTTTGCCTTCCTCGATCGTCGCCATCACGTCGCCCGGCAGGCTCAGTTGGGAAAACTCCTGCCCATCGGCGACGACCGGGGTCTCGTTCACGCCCGGCACCGTCACTTCGAGCACGGTTCTCGCTGCGCTCTGCTCGAGAATGTCAATCTGCGGGACGGCGGCACCGGACGACCCCAGCCCGGCTGTCGCCAGGCTGGCCGTCAGCAGCACCGTCAACGCGACTATCACGCTTCTCGTCATCTGCTTCCTCCTGTTGTGTTTACCTGACTTGCACAGAATGGCACCCCGGAACCGACGCATCACTGCGCGTAGGCCGGAATGTCATTCATGGCAGCTTGTTCGACGGACAATCTCCAATTATACACGTGCCTCTCGGTCA
Source organism: uncultured bacterium (assembly GCA_965371675.1). GTDB lineage: Bacteria > Hydrothermota > Tepidihabitantia > Tepidihabitantales > Tepidihabitantaceae > DSBX01. The sequence continues at coordinate 570 of CBDUZK010000175.1, forward strand.
GTCAAACCGTCCATCCCGAGGGCGTACCAGTACGACCTTGCCTGTACCAACCGCGGATTCAAAGCGCACGAAATACGTCCCTGGGGCCAGCCGCTCACCTTCGTCATCCCGGCCGTCCCAGATCCAGCGCGGCATTCCGATCTTCCCGCTGCGCAGGGTCCGGACAGTTCTCCCGTCGACGGCGTGGATCGTTGCCGTTCGGCACCGCCCGGCGTACGACCCTGCGAGGCTGATGAAAACTCGATCCAGGAACACCGTCGGTACAACCGACAGGTCCAGGGTCAGCGGCGTACTTCCCGGTCTCTCCGCGACCCCGACCAGCTCCGCCGTCTCGAACCGAAGCGCCTGGCCCTCGACCAATGGCGCGGCCGTGCGCGGCCGCCAGCCGTTCCAGTGATGGGTGAGCCCGGTGCTCCCGTCCGAGTTCTGCATCCCGACGGTCGCCTCGGAGAAGTAGTTGACGGTCTCAAAGTGAATCTCGATCCGGTTGTCCCCGGTTGGGGTCGGGACGGTGCGGTCATAGACGTGCACCTGGACCCGCTCCCCCCCGCCCACACCGAAGTACGGCACCGAATCGTACTCGACGATGATCCGGTGGTGCGCCGCGTCGTGGTAGTACCAGATGCTGCCGCCGTCCGGCGGATGCAGGTCATCCCATACGACCGCAACGATGTTGCCCGGCGCGCGGCTGTAGGGCAGCATGATGTTCACGAAATCGACACGGTCAGAGGCCCCGGCGGTTATGAACCCGTTCGAAGCCACTCCGAGGGAATCGTAGTCCTGACCGTAGTAGCGCCAGGTGCCGAACCCGGACGGCAGTTCGATGTTGACGATGTCGTCCGCCCCGAGCGGCAGTGCCTCGCCGACGCCGTTTATCTCGAACCAGTCGAAAACTGGTCGCTGGGCGTAGACCGAGTCGGTGTGGTCCCAGATTGCGAACCCGTACGCGTCCGGCCCATCCGGCAGGTTCATCGAATCTCCGACGATCAACGGCACTGAAATCGTGTCGACGTAGCCCGGTCCGGACAGGAAGAGGTCGCAATACAGAGGCATCTCAATCGGTGCGGACGCCGACGCCTCAACCCGGAACCCGTCCATGGAAGAGGACGTCGTCTCCCCGACCCCGGCCGGCGCGAACATGCCCGCGCCGTCGACCACGGTGATATGCGGATTCCGGCTGACGAGCGTTCCGCTCAGTCCGCCGACCGCGGAGCCGGCATTGCGCAGCACCAGGTCCAGGTCGGCGACCTCACCCCGGTCCAGTTTGGTGTTGACCGGACCCGTCTCCTCATCAACCCTGAAGGACTTGTACTCAAGCGCAGGCGCGTCCAGTGTGTACAGTGAAACGTCATCGGCGAAGACCTTCGCCGCTGGGTAGATCATTCAGCCGTTGCGGTCGACGTACGCAAGCAGGACGACATTGATGGCATGTATTGAATCCGGCTCTACGCCCGGCAGGTTGGCCAGCTCGTCCTCCACGCTGAAGTCGTAGTCGTACCAGTTCAGTGAATCCGGCGCGCCGATCAGGTGGAGCATGGACGTGCTGACCCACGGGCAGCCCGTCGTTGCCGAGTATAGTCGCGTCTCGCCGATAACCGAGTCCCGCCCATCAAGATACTCAAGACAAATCGCTGCTGCCGCGTAGTAATCCCGGTTCTCGGTCTTTGACGTCAGCCGCGCCGAAACGGAGAACCTGATGTCCAAGGTCGGGATTTCAATCTTCTGGAACAGCTTGTACCCCTTGTTGAGCATCTTGTGAACCATCACCTCGAAATCACGATCCGGATGGTGGTCATGCCGGTAGCGCATCCGGCAGTTGCCGGTGTCGGCGAACTCACCCCACGCGAGTTCCTCCCAACCGACGCTGGGCGGCAGTTCAAAATCGCCGTTCGTGACGAGTTCCCGGCTGGAGCCGATACCCACGGCGACCACTACAGACAGAATGAGTAGTCTACTCACATACCTTCCTGTTCGATTATCAGGGGATTGCGTCCACAGTGATGCTATACGCTTTCTGTGTTCGGGTCAAGCGTACGAACGACTCATCCCAGGCTTCGCAGTTCCGCAGGGGTCAGTCGGCGCCACTGCCCGGGAGCGAGCCCCCCGAGCTTCAACCCGGCTATCCTGGTCCGGCGGAGATGAACGACCCGGAATCCAACCGCTTCAAGCATGCGCCTGACCTGGCGCTTCCGTCCCTCGGTGAGTACGACCCTGAGCTTCCGTGGACCGAGGGACTCGACCGAAACCGCCCTTGCCATGCCGTCGTCCAGCCCCACGCCATCCCGGAGTTGCTGTTCTGCTTTCGCTCCGCAGGCCCGGTCCAGTCTTGCCTCGTATTCCTTCTCCTTGCCGTAGCGCGGGTGGGTCAGCTTCAACGCCAGGTCCCCGTCATTGGTCAACAGCAGCAGCCCCTCGGTCTCCCGGTCCAGCCGGCCCACCGGGAAGAGCCGCTCCGGGCCCGGAACCAGTTCCGTTACCAGGCGTCCCCGCTCACGTCCGGCACGGCATGACGACAGGTAACCCGCGGGCTTGTTGAGTACGATGACTACACGCGGATGCGGCGCGGCAACCGCCTTCCCGTCCAATTCGACCCGGTCCTCTCCGCCCCGGACCTTGCTGCCGAGGACCGCCGGCTCACCATTCACCGTCACCCGACCCGCGCGAATGAGATCTTCGCATCCGCGCCGGGACGCGACGCCGGCGTCAGCCATGTACTTCTGCAATCGTACGATTGTCATTCCGGGTCCGGCATGTCGACCGGAGTTGGGGTCAGTAGAGTGGTTGTCCGATCCGCACCGAGTGAGTCTTGCCGTGGTACTCGACCTGCAGGCTGTTTGAGCTAATTTCCACAATCCGCCGGCCGCCCACGATGTCGCCGGCCCGCACGCGACGCCCGTCGACCAGTGCGTAGCGCTCACCCGAATCGTCGAGCATGATTGCCTCGACCTTGAGCGAAGTCTTCTTGGAGGAACTCCTCGACTTCGATTTCCCCCGCCTGCTGCGCTTGGTACCCCGCTTCCTGGAGCGTCGCTTCTTGCGTCGAGCGACCCGGTCAGACTGCTTCTTTTCAGCCTTGGATACCCGCTTGAACTTACCGGTCTTCTTGGGCTTGGTCTCACTGGTCTCGGTCTTGGGCTTGGCTTCGGCCGAGCCTTTCCTGCCGCCGAGGAGAACCGCCGCCGAGATAACAACGATCAATCCGACGACGCCAAGACCGACGTACATCCCCATGTCTCTCTTCTTCTTTCTGCTCCGGCGCGGCGCCCGCATCCCGCCCCCGCTTTTCTTCTTCTGGGCCATCATGACGACGATCTCCACGTCACCGATATCAGGAACGGCCGTCGACACTCAGCCACACATTAACCTAGCAGTTGCGCGTCACTTGTCAAGCTTCGAGACGCCCCGGTGACAAAACGCGACCGACTAAAAGAATGCCCTTAATTCGGCCGTGAACTGGTGGTCCGCGGCCCGGTCCGGACGGTCGAGGAATGCGTAGCGGATACTCGCGGTCAGGATATCGTTGAACATGTGCGTCGCCCGGACTGCGGCCGACGGCGTCCAACCCAGGGGCCGGGTCAGGGACACGTCAAACGGCAACTCCGATATCGACGCCCGGCGCTGCGCGATCCCGGCGTTCGCGTGCAAGCGGGTCCGGTGACGAATCGTCCAGTTTCGACCGAGGTCTGCTCGGACCGTGGTAAGTGTGAACCGCCCGAGTTCCGGGTGCGTCACCGGCTCCGCGATGACGGCGTGCTCCATTGCGGCGGTCATCTCCAGTCGGAGTCGTGACCCGATTATCGGAACCAGCTCCCCTGACCAGTTCGTCTCCTCATAGTCCGGCGTATCGGTCCGGTCCCGCCTTGTCTCGGTTCCGTATTCAACCCGCGCGCGCAGGTCGACCTGCGGCACGCGCCGCGAGGAAGCCTCGACGTAGTACCGGTAGATGTTTTTAGAGACGCCTTCTAAAAGTTTTTTGAGCGAATATTCTTTTTCGCCAAT
>CBDUZK010000176.1:0-4545 GCA_965371675.1 uncultured bacterium
GTCGAAGACGGCTTCGGCCCGGCGTTCGGCCCGGCTGCGTTCCGCTTCCTCGAACGCGGCCTGTTGTTCCCATTCCCGGCGTGAGTCACGGGCCCGGCCGAGCATGCCGAAGGCGACCGGCAGCAGCCAGAGCAGTTGTGGCAGGGGATGGTCGGACAGGAGCAGCACGGCGAGCGCCGCGGCCGCGGTCAGTGCCATCGGGAGCAAAGGATGGTGGGCCAGATTTCGCAGCATGATTGTGATTGCGTCAGGATAGTGCGTGGAGCGTGCTCGTCAAGTCCGGGCGGAGAGGAGTGAAGATAGAGGAATGAGGACGGAGGATGGAGGAATGAAGATGGAGGAGTGAGGAGCGAAACCCGAAACTCGGCAATCCAGAATCTGAAATCCGGAAGAGAGCCGGCGGACGGATTCGAACCGTCGACCTGCGGTTTACGAAACCGCTGCTCTGCCACTGAGCCACGCCGGCGCAGCGATTGTAGCGTTTGGCTTGGCGGTGTCAAGCAACCGGCCTTGCACCCGCTGTCCGATGGGCTACAATGGGTTTCTCATGCCTACGTTCAAGACCAAGCATTCCGACGGGCACCACTGTTTCTACTGCAATGCCCGGGTCGAGCCGGACGCGTCCGAGTGTCCGGGCTGCGGGCGCGCGTTCGCCGAGCCCGACGATGCGGAGCCCCGGCCGGAGCGGGAACTGGGTGCCCGGGTTCGGGCTTCGGTGCGCGCGCGACGCCGGAGCTACCGGCTGACGTTGATTGTGCTGCTGGTCGCGGTCGTAGTGATGTGTGCAATCCTGTTCCGGTCGCGACCGAAGCGCGGGCCGGTGTTGCCAAAGCCGCCGGCAGCGGCCCCGGCGCTGTCCGTGATTGAGACGCGGGACCTGTCGGCCCGGGGAGTGCAACGACTGAGCGTGGCGGTGCTGGTGCGCGCGGGGTTGCCGGATGACAGCCTGCGCGCGGCGCTGGACCAGGTGTTTTTCTCGACGCTGGATTCGTGCAACCGGCGGGAGGGGCGACGGGTGCAGGTGGTCTGGGCCTACCTGTTGACCGATTCCGCGGCGGCGAAGTCCGACTGGCGGGCGATGGCGATATGGGCGGACCCGGCGCTGCCGGAGGCGCGACAGCCTTCGGGCATCGGCGGCGACGCGGTGCACATCGGGCCGGCGGAGTATGACTTCACGAACCCGGTCGTGCCACTTGCGGATTCAATGGCTGAACCACGGGGAGGGTCGTGATGCGGCGTTCTATCGGATTGTTGCTGGTATTGGCTTTCGGGTCGGTATGTCTGGGGTACGGCGGCTTCGACGTGACCGCGGCCTTTGCGGACTATGCGGCACACGATTTCCGTCTGACGCAGTTGAACCGTGAGTGGAACGGCGGGGACGTGTTTCGAACCCTGGCTCCGAACCTGTGGTTCGGCGGGCACGGCGCGGCAATCATTGCCGGCGTTACCATTGGCGGGCGTGGCGGGGTCGGGTTGCGGCGGTTCATGGGGGACGCGGTTTCCGCCGAGTTCCTCGGGGTGCAGGGCTACCTCGACATCGGGTACCGGATTGTCCCGGTCGAGCCGCTCTGGATCCGGCCGAGCGTGGAGATCGGGGGAGGGCCGTGGGTCTACTACGTCCATGACCGGCAGACCCCGTTCGCGGACCCGAATTTCAGCCGCTGGTTCCTGGGTTGGACGGTCGGGGTCGTCCCCGGGCTCGAGCTGATGGGACGCTGGCACTGCCGGCCGGACCGATACGCGGGCGTGTTCGTCAAGACGAGCTACTTCTTCCCGATTCACGGTCCGGACTGGTACCTCGATGCCAACCCGCCCGGGTTTGACCTGCGGGGGATTCACGTGCAGCTCGGAGTACGGTTCGGCACGTACCCGCCCCGCCGCATCGAAATCTGACGGAGCGTATGGTACGGATTATCCTGCTGCTGATGCTGGCGGGCGGCGCGGCCCGGTCGACCGACTACGCCGGGTTCCTGCTGTCCGGCCGGTATGAGAACCAGTTGTCCGGCCTCGGGTATCGCACCGGCCTGTTGCTGCTGGACGAGAACCGCGTGCGGTTTGATGTCGAGGCTGACCCGCACCCGCGCATCGGGCTGGAAGCCGGCATCTGGCTTCGGACCTATCATGGCGCAACCGAGTTCGATCTGACCGGATTTCTCCCTGCGCGGCTTGCCGATTCGGTGCCGGACTCGCTGCGGGCGTTGCTCAAGGCGCGGATGGTCAACCGGGCCACGCTCGACCGGGCATATGCGACCGTGGGTTGGTCCCGGGTCCGGCTCAAGGTTGGCAAGCAGCCGCTTGCCTGGGGAACCGGGTACCTGTGGAACCCGACCGAGGTAATCGCGGCCAAGGCGCTCATGGATCCTTCCTACGAGCGGGAGGGCATGAATGCGTTGAGGTTGGATTTCGCGCTCGGGCCGTCGCTGCAGTTGCTGGCCCTGCCCGGCAGGGACCTTGAGCGGTCGACTTGGATTTGCCGCCTGGTCGGGAACGTGTCCGGCTATGACTGGGCCGTGACCGGCTGGCGGCGCGCGCTGCCGGCCACGTTCACGCAGCCGGTCGAGACCGGTGAGTACTTCGCCGGCGCCCAGTTCAAGGGCGACGCGTTGGGTCTCGGCGTGTGGGCCGAGGGCGGGTGGCACCGTGTGGACGGCGACGGTGGTGACTGGTATTCATTCTGCGCGGGGATGGACCGAATGTTCGCCACTCAGACCTACGTGATGGCCGAGTATTTCCGGTACGGTTCCGGGCGGGTCGGGGTCGGCGACTACGACCTGGCGGCGTGGCTGGCGTTTGTGACCGGCTCGGTGCCGAGCCTCGGGCGCGACTACGCGTTCGCGGCAATCTCCCAGCCGGTGTTCGACTTCCATCGGCTTACGTTCAACACGCTCGCCAACCTGGATGATTGGTCGGTGCTGTTCATGCCGGGTGTGTTCCTCGGGCTCGGGGATAATGTCGATCTCAGCCTGTTCGGGACGGTCGCCCTGGGCGGTGACGCGACCGAGTATGGTGCTGCGGGCGCGACCGGCGCGGTTGCCCGGTTCACGCTGTACTTCTGATTGTTCATGCGGGAACGGGGCCGGGATGTCCCGGCCCCGTTCTGCAGTTCGGGCGAATCAGCGTGCGAGAATCAGCTTGGCGGTGGTCGCGGTCGACGGGGTCGCGACCTTGACGAAGTAGATGCCGTTCTGAACTGCCTGTCCCCGGGAGTCGCGGGCGTCCCAGTTGAGTTCGCGGGTGGGCGTAGCACCGTCATGCAGGGTCCGAACCAGGTTGCCGGTCGCATCGTAGACGCGCACGGCAACGGTGGGCCCGATGTCCGGTGCCAGGCAGATGGCCGTACCGGTGCGGAACGGGTTCGGCCGGACGCTGAAGCGTGCCGGTCTCGTGCTGCCCGGATTCTCTTCGATGCCCATCAGATGGGTGTGGAAGGCCTGTGCCGAATCGCAGTTGGCCATGAAATCCTCGACCGTGCCCCCGCCCAAGATCGCGAAGTCGACCCGCTGGCTTTCGCCGGGCGCGAGGTCGAATGGGCCCCATGATGCCACGGCCGACCAGTCGAACGCGGTATCGGATTCGAGCACGCGGATGTCACCGGAGAGCAACCGCCACTTGGTGCGCTCGCTGACTTCGGTGTCCGGGTACACCCAGAGCGCGTGGTTCACGCAGCACAGGTTTGCCCAGCCCGGGGGGTCGAGCAGCTTGATGCCCACGGTCGGGTATTCGTTGCCGCTCATGTGCTCGTAGACGCACCGCCGGACGGTGTCCGTGCCGGCGACATTGGAGGACGGGTTCGGGTTGATGTCGAGGTCGAGCCAGGTCCCGAAGTAGAGGCCGGTGACCGAGTCATCGGTCGGGTTGGAGATTTCGTTGAGGAAGATGACGAAGTCCTCATACCCGGTCCGGGCGGTCGCCACCGTATACTGGTCGACCCGCAGCCCGGTGCTGTTGGGGTGATTCGCGTCGTCCATCAGGCAACCCCATTCCTGTTGTCCGTGGGCGGTGCCACGTTCGAGCGAGTCGATGGTGACGAAGTCGGTGTCATGACCCGGGGTGGCTCCCTCGCCGAAGAACCGGTCAACGACGTAGGTTTCCGAGTTGGCGAGCAACAGGCTGCCGTGGAAGAGCTGGTCCGGGCCGGCCGGCGGGAAGTGCAGGCCGAGGCCCGGTCCACTCGGGTACAGGTGCCCGACACCGCCGACACAGCTTACGCTGAGTTTGATGTTGCCGGTGTCGTGGGTTACCCACAGGTCACCGAACGTGTGCGGAGTCCCGTTGCCGTTACCGGCAAAGACAACCGCTGCGAGCAGCAGGACGCTGACAAAGATGCGCATGGCGCCTCCTTTTTGGTTTTGAGCTTCTCTGTTTCACCGTGTTTGCCGAATCCGTCATCGCAGGACCGCGGTCTTCTGGGCGAAGATGCCGGCCGGGGTGACGAGCTGCACCAGGTAGGTGCCGTTCGCCAGCTTCGTCCCGTCCAGCCGGAACCCGGCACGTTCACCCATCGTCACGTCCCGCGCCTGGCTGTCCACCAGCCGCCCGTCGATT
>CBDUZK010000177.1:0-4542 GCA_965371675.1 uncultured bacterium
AGCCGTGGACTTCGTACCAGTCATAGCCGTTGATCGGATTCAGCTCGGTCGTGCGCGAGCCGTAGGTCGAGTCCGCGTAGCGCTGCGCGAGCGCCATTATCCAGGCCGAGTCGGCCGGGTCGGACGGATGATTGTCCCATAGGTAGTTGACGTACCGGGCTTCGGTGTGATATTCGTACTCGACGTGCGGGATGCGTTCCTCGCTCAGCTCGCGCAGGGCCCGGGTTTCGGGTTCGGTGAACGGAGCCTCGTACACTTCCCATTCGTAGCCGTAGTCCCGGTTCAGGTCAGTGCCGTTGCCGTTGAGACGCCGGTCCGCGATGTGACCATCCGGGTTCAGGATCGGGATGAGCCAGAACTCGCGGTTGTCGACGAGCCCGGTCACGCGCGGGTCCACGTCGTAGCCGGCGCACAGGTACTCGGCGACGTGGAGCACGATTTCGGTCGATGGCTTCTCGTTCCCGTGGTGGGCTCCGACGAGACGCACGGTCGGTTCCGGTTCCTCGACCGCCGGGTTGTCGGTTACGAGCAGGGCCGGTATCGGGTGGTTGTCGTATGAGAACCCGATGGTATCGAGCTTAGTGATGTCCGGGTACGTGACCGCGAGCGCGTGCAGGACACTGCAGGACTGGGTGTAGGTGTGATAGGTGAGCAGGTCGGTCCCAGGCCGGGCTTCGAGCTGGTCCGGCAGGATGGTCACGCGCCAGCCCGCAGCACGCAGCCGGGTGACCGCTTCCGTGCTTGTGTACGCCTTGACGAACTCATCCTGCGCGTCGATGACGTCGAGCGCGAACTCACGCTGCAGCGTGTAGACGGCGTCGTGGTACGGGGTTTCGATGCGAACCACGTGGTCCACGGGTGGCAGTGTTGCCAGCACGATGGTGACGAGCAGGACACTCAGCATTGAGTAGATGATACCGGCCCGCACCGGCTCTGCCAATACCGGGGGCGAAGACCGAATGAGGAGCCGGCCGGAATAACCACAGATGATTGGAACGAGTGAACCACAGATGAACACAGATGAACACTGTGGCAGAATAGAACGAGCGGAAAGTGCCCTCGGAGGGTACAACACGGATGGACACAGATGGGGAAGTTAGAGTGCAGACTGCAGAGTGCAGAAGGAGGAGTCAGGGGTTCGGGCTGGGGCGAGTGTTGACAGGCGTGTTCGGATTCGTGAGAATATAGCATCAAACTAAAGGAGGAAGCATGACCAACAAAGTCATGACGATCGGTGCGGTCATCATCGCGCTGGCGGGTGCGGTGTTTGCCGAGATGCCGGCGGATGAAGGTTTCCAGGGCATCACGGTGCCACTGGAGCGTCCCGCGCTCCGGGTCGGCACGGTGCCGGTCTGGGAGCAGTTGGCCCGACTCGACGCGGCCGACCGGGCCAACGCCCGGATCGAACTCGCCTACGAAGGCGGGCTTGCCCGGGAGATTGAGGCGCTCTGGAACGCGGGTGACTGCGACGCGGCCCTGACCCTGTTCCCGGAACTGAACCCGCAGGACGTCGGCATCACCTGGCACACCCCGATCCAGGCCCCGGAAACCGACTGGGGAGTGGACGTGCTCGTGTCGAGCCGGGACTCGGTGAAGGAGATGGAGCTGGAGGCCACGCAGGTGGGCAACCATGTGTTCTGTTTCCTGAGGTATGAAGGCGATGGGCATACCAACCACTGGTCCGGCAACATCTCGACCGACGGCGGCGCGCACTGGAACGAGACCTATACCTGGTATGCGAACTACGAAATCCCGTGCATCTCGACCGTGATTGTGGATAACCATGCGTACATCGGGTTTCCGCGCGGGAGTGCGCACAACCAGGCTTTCCTGTACCGGCTGCGGACCAGCGACGGGGTGCGGGTCGATTTCCCGAGCGGGGGCAGCTACTTCACAGCGGGCGTAACCGGGGCCGGTGACACAATCACCGAGCTGGCCCTCGCTTCCAACGAGCAGACCAGCAGCAACCGGATCTACGTCGCCTACTGCACGAATGACGAGGCGTTGCGCGTGGTCGGATTCGCGACCGACGATTTCGATACCTTCGACTTCAACAACGAGCCGGGCGACGTCGCCTGCGGGCTGGACATCGAGTGGAACGAGTTTCCGTCCGCCCACCCGCTCGTCTTCTCCTACGTGCGCAACGACAACAAGGTCCGGGTGTGCGGCTATGATATGGGCACAAACATCGACACGCTCTGGGGCGGGAGCATGCTGAGCTCGAACACCTACACCGCGCTGGCGATCAAGGACGACACGGTGACGGTGATGTTCGACCAGCAGCGGACCTCGGTGACGCAGGCCCGATACCTGGTCCAGTACGGTGACGGCACCCAGTGGTTCCAGGGCGGGCTGGGCGATACCACGCTCGGGTTCTCACGCAGCGGTGACGCCACCGGGCGCTGGGGAGACGGGGTCGCGGTGGCGTACTGGCAGTACCCGCAGACCGGGCACGGCGTGGCCTACCGCTGGCGCGACTACGTCGGCGGTTGGGACCCGGCGACCTACATGCAGGACGCCAATACGTACAGCGCCTACCTGCCGTCAGTCGAGCGGGTGGCATCGGGTGCGCACGGCATCGTGTTCCTCGGTTTCGGGTCCGGCGGGCGCGCCTACTTCGACCGCACCGACTGGACCGGTATCACGGAGCGGCCGGGACGACCCGAGCCAATGGAGCGGCCGGTAGTCGTCACGTTCGTGCGCGGAATCCTGAACCTGCGGGGCGACTCGCCGGCGACCATGCACGATGCGACCGGGCGCAAGGTGATGGACCTGGTGCCGGGTGACAACCCGGTCAAGGGACTGAACGCGGGCGTGTACTTCGTACAGCGCGCGGCGGGTGAGTCCACGGCCAAGGTCATCATCAGCCACTGAGTAGGGGAACAACAGTCAGGAGAAGGGCGGGGTTTCCCGCCCTTCTCTTATTGCGCGACCCGGGTTCCGAACAGCGGGACCCCGAGCTTGCGGAACATGACCGCGGTCCACACGACCGCGGCCGCAATCGCCAGCCCGTCCGACACCGGGATTGCGGTCCAGAACCCGGTCAGCCCGTGCAAGCGGGACAGGACAAGCATCGCCGGCAGGTAGAATATCAACTGCCGCGTGAGCGACAGGAGCATCGCGGGCACGGCCTTGCCGATGCCCTGGAAGAACGCGGTGAACACAACCGCGGCCCCGACCCCGGCAAACCCGATTGACGAGATCCTCAGCCCCCCGGCCGCGAGGTTCACGAATGCCGGGTCCTGGTTGAAGAGGGATACCAGGAAGCGCGGGAAGAGCAGGAACAGAACGCTGAACAAGGCGGTGACGGTTGTGGCGGCGAGCGCGCCCTTGACCACGACCTCGCGCACCCGCGCCAGCTTCCGGGCCCCGTAGTTGTAGCCGGTCAGGGGCAGGACGCCCTGGTTCACGCCCAGGCAGGGCATGAACGCGAAGGCGAACAACTTGAACATCACCCCGAACGCGGCCAGGGGCAGGGACCCGAACCCGGCCACCACGTTGTTCGCAATCGCAGCCACCACGCTGCCCGTGAGCTGGATTGCGGTTGACGGTGCGCCGACCGCGTAGATGCGTCCCCAGATACGCGGGGCCGGGATGAAGTGCTTCAGACGGAATTCGTACCCGCTCCGCCGGCCCAGGAAGTAGATGCTGTACAAGACGACCACTACGGTCCTCGCAATCACGGTCGCGACCGCCGCGCCCCGGATGCCCAGTTCGGGAAACGGGCCGATGCCGAAGATGAACAGCGGGTCGAGCGCCATGTTGACGATGGCCGCGGTAATCATGACGCCCATTGACAGCATCGGGTTGCCCTCGGCTCGAATCAGGTTGTTCGCAATCATCGGGAGAAAGACGAACGGGGCGAACCAGACGATGGTGCGGATGTACGCGCGTGCAATCGGGAGGGTATCCGGTCGGGCTCCAACCAGGCGCAGAACCGGGTCGGTCCAGACAAGGACCACAAACATCACCACGAACCCGGAAAGCACACCGAGCAGGATTGCCTGCGCCCCGGCATGATTGGCCTCTTCGTGGTCCCCGGCTCCAAGCCGCCGGGTGATGAGCGAATTCGCGCCCACGCCGACACCGACGGAAAGCGCAATCATCACCAGTTGCAGGGGCCAGACCACGGTCAGGCCGGCAATCGCCTCGTGGCCGAGCCGGCCCACGAACGCCGTGTCCACGATGTTGTAGGTCGCGTTCACCAGCATCGCAATCATGGCGGGCAGGGAGAATCTCATCAGCAACCGACCGACCGGGTCGGTGCCCATCCCGGCCGACCGGGCGAACCGGCCCGGAGCCGGCGGTGAAGTTGTGTCAGGTTTCAACCGCACATTCTAGGAACATGCAAGGCCGAGTCCAGCAACGGAGAGGGACGAAGAAGGAAGAGTGAAGAACGAGGACGCGGAAACCGCCAAGGACGCCAAGAAGAGAGATGTCACTGCGAGGACCACAAGGCCCGTGGCAGTCTCAAGCCGTCAGCGCGTGAGGATGACCTTCGCCCGGAAGGGACTGTCCCCTGGGATGCCGGAGGCTGGGACT
>CBDUZK010000178.1:0-4521 GCA_965371675.1 uncultured bacterium
GGTTGCATGCTCGAACTCGTAGGTGTCCGGGAACAGGTAGCCCTCGGCCGACTTGTCCGTGATTGACAGCTCGGTGAGCAGGGCCTGGTTTGCGCAGGCGGCGATGAAGTCCGGGTCCGAGCACACGCTTCCGCGTTCGAGTGCGGCCGCGATGTCGGTGAGCCGGAAGCCCTCCGGGATGGTGACCCGCACCGACGTGCGGCCGGGTTCGGTCAGCACTCTGAGCACGGCGAGTTCGTCCATGCTCTGCCGCAGGACGTAGCGGCCGTGGCGGAGCCGGCGGTCGTAGCCGAGCAGCCGAGCTAGCACCCGGAACTTGAGCGGGTTGTCGATGATGCCGTGCGCGCGGAGCGTGTCAGCAATCGCGGTCGTGGCAGAGCCGGCCGGGATCGACACTTCGGTTTCCGGGCCGGTTCCGCCCGGGCAGGCGAGCAGGAGCAGGAGGAAAAGGGGCAGGACCCGGTGGTTCACGACTCGTGTTCGGACAGGTAGTCCTGCAGGATTATGACCGCGGCAACGCGGTCCGCGGCCTGCTTGCGTTTTCGGCTTCGGCCTTTGGATGCGGGCCGCATGCGGTTTGGCCCCCGGCCCCGGGTCTCATCAAGCAGTTCGATGGCGCGCGCGGTCGAGTACCGTTCATCGTACAATTCCACCGGCAGCTTGAACCGGTTGCGAAGCCGGTTGGCGAACCGCGTGACCGCCTCGGAACGACGGGAGGCCTGTCCGTCCGGTCCCAGTGGCTGGCCGACGACAACCAGTTCGATTTCCTGCTCGGTGATGAGTCGGCCGACCTGTTCGACCAGCCGGGTTTCATCGCGGTGTTCGAGCGTGGGCAGGCCCTGGGCGATGAGCCGGGTTTCGTCCGTGACCGCGACGCCGGTGCGCCTGGTGCCGATATCGAGACAGAGGATTCGACCCATCAACGCAGAGTGTAGGCGACTGCGCGGTGGTGTAAAGGGTGGTCGGCTTGACTTGCATCGGGCCACAGCTATAGTTTCGGCCTATGTCTGACAAGCCTCCACAGGAGCAGGAGTTGCGCGAACAAACCTCGCAGCGCGCCAAGCTTGAGCGGCTGCTGGAGCTGGATGTCGCGCCGTATGCGTACCGTTGGGAGCGGACGCACTCGGCGGCCGAGGTTATCGCCGACTTCGACAGCCTGAGTGAAGCGAAGACCGAGGTCCGGCTGGCCGGGCGGTTGATGTCGCGGCGCGAGCACGGGAAGACCCAGTTCGGTCACATGCAGGACCTCAGCGGCCGGATGCAACTTTACCTTCGCAAGGACGTGCTCGGGGAGGAATACTTCGAGCGGTTGTCGCTGCTCGACATCGGCGACCTCATCGGGGTGCGGGGCGAGGTGTTCAGGACGCGCACCGGGGAGATTACGATCCTGGTCAAGGAACTGGTGCTGCTGGCCAAGTCGCTGCGGCCCCTGCCCGAGAAGTTCCACGGGCTGAAGGACGTGGAATTGCGCTACCGACAGCGGTACGTGGACCTGATAGTGAACACGGACGCGCGTGACGTGTTCCTGGCGCGCACCCGCATCACCCGGCTGATTCGGCGGTTCCTGGACGAACGGGGATTCGTCGAGGTGGAGACGCCGACCCTGCAGCCGATCTACGGCGGCGCGGCAGCCGAACCGTTCAAGACCCACTACAATGTGCTCGACCAGGAGATGTTCCTGCGCATATCGGACGAGTTGTACCTGAAACGGCTGATTGTCGGCGGGCTGGAGCGGGTGTACGAGATGTGCAAGGACTTCCGCAACGAAGGGCTGGACCGGACCCACAACCCGGAATTCACTCAGGTCGAGCTGTACCAGGCGTACGCGGACTATGCCGATATCATGGAACTGGTCGAGGCGCTGTTCCGGTTCCTGGCCCGGGAGCTGCACGGCACGACCGAGTTGTCGTTTGAGGGTCGGAAGATAGATTTCGGGAAGCCGTGGAAGCGGGTCCGATTCACGGACGCGCTCGGGGAGAAGATTGGGGCGGACCCGCTCGGATTGTCCGAGGACGAGCTGCGCAAGGCCGGGGCCCGGCTTGGCATCGAGATGGACCCGGGTGCGGGACGGGTCAAGCTGCTCGACAAGCTGTTTGAGGAACTGGTCCAGAATCACATCGTGGACCCGACGTTCGTCATGGACCATCCGAAGGTGACGTGTCCGCTCGCGAAGCAGCACCGGGACAACCCGGCCCTGGTCGAGCGGTTCGAACCGGTGGTGTGCGGCATGGAAATCGGCAACGCGTTCAGCGAGTTGAACGATCCGATTGAGCAACGGAAGCGGTTTGAGGACCAGCTTTCCCGTCACGAGGAGTTCGCGACCCTTGACGAGGATTACGTCACCGCGCTTGAGTACGGGATGCCGCCGACCGGCGGGCTCGGTCTCGGCGTCGACCGGATGGTGATGCTGCTCACCGATACTCCTTCGATTCGCGACGTCATCCTTTTTCCCCAGTTGCGGCCGGCCGGGGACCAGTAGCACACATAATGGAGCCGCGCGATGCGGTTTGAACTCTTCGTCGCGCAGCGCTACCTGCTGGGTCACTCGCGGCGCATCTCCGGGGTCACGGCAATCGCAATCGGCGGCGTGTTCGTCGGGGTCGCCGCAATCCTGATTGTCCTGTCGGTCATCAACGGGTTCCACAAGGAGTTGCGTGAGCGGATCCTGGGCGCTACCCCGCACGTCCTGGTTTCCAAGTACTCCTACAGCCCGATTCCGTATTCCGGGCCGGGTGATACGCTGCTTGCGCGGATTGAGGAGACGCGCGGCGTTGAGAGCGCCGCGCCGTTCATCTACGGCAAGACCCTGGTCCGGTCGAAGAACAGCGTTGAAGGCGTGATTATCCGTGGCATCGACCCGGAGCGGGCACAGGGCATTACCGATATCGTCGAGACGATAAAGGAAGGGACGTTCGCGTTCGATTCCAACGGCGTGGTAATCGGCGTCGACCTGGCGCGCGTGCTCGGGGTCGGGGTCGGCGACCGGCTCAACATCGTGTCGCCTTACGGCGGCACCGGTACGCCGCTGGGATTCGTGCCGCGTGCTCGGAAGTTCCGGGTCAACGGGGTGTTCGATTCGGGCATGTACGAGCACAACAGCACTGTCGTCTACGTGGCGCTGCGGACCCTGCAGGAGTTCCTCGGGATGCAGGGCATGGTGACCGGGTACGAGGTGCGGGTCGACGACGTGTACCGGTCCGGGCGGGTCGCGCGTGACCTGACCGCCCGGCTCGGGTTCCCGTTCCGCGCGACCGACTGGGTCGCCCAGAACCGCAACCTGTTCACTGCCCTGCGCCTGGAGAAGGCGGTGACGTTCATCGTGCTCGTGCTGATAGTGCTGGTTGCCGCGTTCAACATCATCGGCATGCTGACCATGATTGTGCTGCGCAAGACCCGGGAAATCGGGATCCTCAAGACAATCGGTGCCCGGCCCGGCAGCCTGACCCGGATATTCGTGTACGCCGGGCTGATGATGGGCGGAGTCGGCACCGGGCTGGGCGGGCTGTTCGGCTTCGTCGTATCGTGGCTCCTGAACAAGTACCGGCTGGTGACCCTGCCCGGCGACGTCTATTTCATCAAGAACCTGCCGGTGAACATGCAGTGGCAGGATTTCGTGGTCGTGTGTGCCGCCGCGCTGGTGATTACGTTTGCGGCTACGATCTACCCTGCGTACCGGGCCGCGCGGATGGACCCGGTCGAGGCAATCCGGTATGAGTGACGAGAAATGCCGAATGCCGAATGTTGAATGTCGAACGTCGGTTGGAGCAGATGTGATCGGATGGCCCGACGGCGCGGGCGAGGGACATCCGGCGGCAATCCAGGCCCGGGATGTGTGGCGGGTATTCGAGACCGGGGCCGAGCGGCTCGAAGTGTTGCGCGGGGTTGACCTCAGCATCGAGACCGGCGACTTCGTATCAATCGTCGGCCCGTCCGGGACCGGGAAGTCAACGCTCCTGCACATCCTCGGCGGGCTGGACCGACCGACTGCCGGCCGGGTGCTGCTTGATGGAGCTGACCTTTTCGGGTATTCTGATTCAGACCTCTCCGATCTCCGCAACGAGAAGGTGGGTTTCGTGTTTCAGTTCCACCACCTTCTGGCCGAGTTCACGGTGCTCGAGAATGTCGCCCTGCCGCTGTTGATCGCCGGGCGGGAACGGAGTGACGCCTACGGGCGGGCGCAGCAGGTGCTTGCGGATATCGGGTTCACGGAGCGGATGGGCCACCGGCCGTCACAGCTCTCGGGTGGCGAGAAATCGAAAGTGGCGGTGGCCCGGGCGCTGGCCAACGACCCGTCGGTGTTGCTGGCGGATGAGCCGACCGGGAACCTGGACGCGGCATCGGCGCTGCAGCTCATGGACCTGCTCGGTGAGATCAACCGCGCACGAGGTACGACGTTGGTGGTTGTTTCGCACAACCCGGTGCTCGCGGCCCGGGCCCGGCGCCGGTTGCGGCTGCTGGATGGGAGACTTACGGTTGATGAAGAAAAAGTGTGATATCTGCGGCAAGAACGACGCGACCCTG
>CBDUZK010000179.1:0-4453 GCA_965371675.1 uncultured bacterium
CCGGGGAGCGGCTACCGGGGTGGCCAGGGGGGCCGCGCCCGGGGCCGCCAGGGGGGCTGCCCCCGGGGCCGCCCCGGGAATGCGGTAGGGGGTGGGGTAGGGTCGACTCAGAAGCCGATAACCGAGACGGCGAACAGCGAATCTCCACGAAGACCGATGAAGTCCGGTCGGTCGAGCCACGGCCCACCTTTCACCGGTTGCGGATGTGACTTGACAAACCGGATTTCGACCGGGTATTATGTGCACAGTTCGTTACATCCGAAACAACAACCCGAAGAGGCAATGGCGATTCGGTCGTGTGGTCGCCGGGTTCGGGCACACCAGGATGCCCATGAAGGAGGCAGGATGACAGGTAGAACATTTGCTGTGGGGCTGCTGGTCCTGTTTTTGTGCGCGGGCGTCGCGCTGGGGGCATACAGCGGCACCTATACGATCAAGACGAGCGGCGGCTACTTCGCCTCGCATGACGAAGCGTCCGACTCATTGACGGCCTACGGGGTGGTGGGCCCGTGTACACTCGAGATGTACACCGGCACCTACTCCGGCCGGGCCAGCTTCGACAACGTAACCTGGGACTCGGTCGAGGTGATTTTCAAGGCGGCATCGGGCGAGAGCCCGGAGGTCACCTACGATTATCCCTGGGCTTTTCAGCGAATCAACAACATCACGATCGACGGCATCAAGACCACTGCCACTTCCTACCACGGCTGCATCATGAACCTCGCAGACGACGTCACCTTCCGTAACTGCCAGATCACGGCAGTCGGCTACGGCGCCAACGTCTTCCAGTCAGACCGGGTCCGGTTTGAAGGCTGCACCATCAATACCGGTAACCACGGTCTCAACTTCAGGTGGTCCGACGCCTGCCGCGTTGAGGACTGCACCATCAACGCCGACAGCTGCGGCATCTACTCAGACTGCTGCAGCGTCGACACCATCATCGGCAACGTCATCAACGCCCCTAACTCCCGCGGCATCTACATGGGCCGGATTGCATCCGCGCCCCACTCGTACTGCAGCTACATCGCCAACAACCTGATTTACGCAGGCTCCCACGGCATCTACGCTTTCCGTGTGGACTCCGCGAAGTACTACTACAACACTGTCTGGTCGAACACGTACTACGCGATACGCGACCACTCCGGCGACTACTCCACCTACCGGAACAACATCTGGCGGACCGCGGCCAACGGGTGTGCCTTCTACAAATATGGCGGCACCGTCGCGCCGGGCTGGACCGATTACAACTGCTTCCACACCACCTACACCTACATCGCCTACTATAACACTAACTACACCTGGGCCGCCTGGCAGTCGGCGGGTCATGACCCTAACGGCATGAATCGCGACCCGCTGGTCGGCGGACCGTCCAACCTGCACCTGGGTGCCGCTTCGCCCTGCCGCGACTCGGCCCAGGTCATATCGGGCATCACCGACGACGTCGACGGCGATTCCCGTGACGCGACGCCGGACATCGGCGCGGACGAGTGGCGTAGCGCGGGTACACCGTTGTCCGGTACGCTCTACGTCCACGTGAACCCGGACTCGGGCGACTACACCTCGATTGCCGACGGTCTGCTCGACCTGAACCTGCGTGGATTCGGCGGCGACGTCGTGTTCATCGTGTGTGCCGGGAACTGGGGTCAGCTTGACCTGCGTGATTTCTCCAACGCGCCCAACAAGCTGACCTTCGCGGCCCGGGCCGGGGACAGCGTGGTCCTCTCCGGGACCGGAGGCACCTACCCGGTGAACATGCGGGCGAACAAGCTCGTCCGGGTTGACGGGTTCTACATCTTCAACCCGAACAGCTACGGCGTGTACATGTACTACTACGGCACCAACGGGTGCGACTCCTGCGAAATCGTCAACAACACGGTCATTTCATCCTCCGGCATCTATCTCTTTTACTACTCCGACTACAACACCATCGCCGGCAACGTAATCAGGCCCACCTTGAGCTACGGCATCTGCATCTGGGGCAGCGGTTCCAACCGGAACACCGGGAACAAGGTGTACAACAACATGGTGTTGATGCCCACCTACGATTACGGCTACCCCTTCTACCCGCGTGACTGCAACAACACCGAGGTTTCCTACAATACGTTCTGGAAAGGCTCTAACTACACCGGCACGAGCGCACCCCTCTACGCCTACCGCGGCAGCGGCAACAAGTTGCGCAACAACATCTTCGCACGTTACGCGGATGCCCCCGCCGTCTACTGCGACCAGCAGACCGGCTTCGACGCCAACTACAACTGCCTCTACAACACCGGCGGCAACCTCGCCTACTTCAACGGCTACCAGAGCTGGACCCAGTGGCAGGCCGCGGGGCGCGACACCAACGGCATCAACCGCAACCCGCGCTTCGTCAGCACGTCCGACCTGCACCTGCAGGACACGTCCGCCTGCATCAGCACCGGCACGCCGGTTGCCGGCATCACCGTCGACATCGATGGCCAGGACCGGAGTCCCGGGGCGCCGTGCATCGGCGCGGACGAGAGGGTCGCGGGCGACATCTCGGTTACCCACATCCTCGCCCCGACCGGGATGCTGATCAGCGGCACGCCGGTCACCCCGCGCGTGCGGACGGCCCACATCGCCGGCCCGCCGACGAACTACAGACTGACCTACCTGATCCACAAGGGCGGTTCGCTCGTCTATACCGGCACCGCAACCGGGCTCACCCTGACATCGGGTGAAGTGGACACGGTCGACCTGTCGCCGACCTACATCCCGACGCTGTCCGGAACCGACTACACGACGACCTGCTGGCACAGCAACGCGCCCGACATGGGCCCGGCCAACGACACCGCGTACGGCACCTTCTCGGTCGCCAATATCGACGTCGAGACGTACGCCATCACGGTGCCTGCGGGCGCCGTCGCGGCCGGCACGGTCCTCAACCCGCAGATTCAACTCATCAACCGCGGTGACTTCCCCGCCACCGCCATCGTCACGTTCATAATCGACGACGGCAGCGACGGCGAAGACAATGATGCCGGGGTCGGCTTGTCCGCGGCTTCGCCCACCGGCGTCGGAATCGGCAGGGCGGTCGCACCGGACCAGGTTGAACCACCCGTTCCGCGGGCGAAGACCGACGCCATCGTGTACAACCAGTCGCAGGGCAGCGGCTCGATTGACCCGGGTGACACCGCCACGGTAATCTTCGCGGTCACGTGGCTGGCGAACCCGGCGGGCAGCTATACCGCGACCGCGTACTGCGTTGTGACGAACGACACCGACCCGAGCAACGACACGACCGGCGTCGGGTTTGACGTCGTGATTCCGAACGCGGACGTCGGCGTGGCATCCATCGTCGAGCCCACCTCCCACGTCGAAACCAACACGGTCATCACCCCGACCGCAACCTGGCGGAACTACAACACCGGCGACGCGGTCGACTTCCGGGCGTTCTTCATGCTCGAAAGCCCGACCCTGGGCTGGTTCTACTCCGAAGCCGTGCAGGTAGTGGGGCTCGGAGCGGGCATGGACACGACCCTGTCCTTCGCGACCCACAATGTCGGCACGGACACGGGTAACTGGACCGCCTGTTGCTCGACCTACGCAGCCGGCGACATCCAGCCGGGCAACGACGTGGTGAGCCGCGGGTTCGAAGTCAGCTCCCGTCCGCCGTGGCCGGATGGCTGGAACGAAGCCACCTCAATGCCGCTTACGTCATCCGGCAAGCCGGTGAAACGCGGCGGCTGGCTGGCGCTGCACGGCGACGGCATGATCTACGCTGCCAAGGGGTACAAGACAGGCGACTTCTACCGGTACGACCCGCTTGCCGATACCTGGACCGAGCTGCTCTCCATCGGCGACGGAACACCCGGCCCCAATGAAAGCGGCAAAGGCGGAAAGGGCATTTCTGACGGCAGCCGTTACGTCTACGCCACACTTGGCAACAACACGAAGTGGTTCCTGCGCTACGACATCCTGGCGAACACCTGGCTGGCGTTGGAGCGCGTGCCGGCCGGCCCGACCGGCAAGAATATCAAGGGCGGGACGGACCTGGTGTACGTGACCATCAACGACACCGGTTTCGTGTACATGCTGAAAGGGTACAAGACCGAGTTCTGGCGGTACAACACGGTGTCCGGGCTGTGGGAGGCCCGGGCCGACGCGCCGACCGGCATCAAGTACAAGTGGAACAAGGGCTCGTGGATAGTGTACGACGGCGACGCGACCATCTACGCCCACAAGGCGAGGTACTACAACCGCGCGACCTACAAGCACGAGTTCTGGAAGTACGACATCCCGGGCGACTCCTGGTATACGACCCCGCTTGCCGGCATGCCGCTCTACGGCCTGCACTCCGGCCGGATCAAGAAGAAGAAGGCGAAGGACGGTGGAGCCGGCGCGAAGTACGGCGACGAAATCTGGGCGCTGAAGGGTGGCAACACCCAGCAGTTCTGGATGTACGGCATCGTGGCCGACACCTGGACCGAACAGG
>CBDUZK010000180.1:0-4447 GCA_965371675.1 uncultured bacterium
GTGTCGACGCGCTGGCGATCCGGGCATCCCTGTCGGCCGAGTCCGACGGCGAGCGTCCCGAGCCGCAAGCGGGCGGCGATGGTGGGCTGCAGGCTGGTTTGCAGGACATGTCCATCGTAGCTTGTGTAGTAGCCTTCGAGGCCCGCCGACAGGGCCAGGCCGAAACCAGGCAGGTCGGCTCCAACTGTGAATGTCAGCCGCCCGCCGAGTGGCATTTTCTCGCCGGTATACACGTCGTTCCACAGGTAGGTGGTGAGTTCCAGTCCGGCCTCGGGCACCATGCCCTGGAGTCGCCATGCTATCGGGATCGGTCGCGAGACCAGCCGGTATCCCAGGAAGAGCGGGAGGTAGCTGGCTGCGGTGTAGTCGAACTGGCCGTTTTCGTACGCGGCAGTGCCGACGTAGAAGCGGCTCCGTTCCAACTGCAGGCGCAGGACGGTGCCGCTGTTGCCGAAGTACTCCGCGGAACCCGGGCCGCGGACGGGGAACCAACTGAGCCGGCCGGACCAGGCTTCCAGCCGTAGCCGGAGTTCGTCCGGCCGTGCCGGCGGCGCCTGTGCGTGGACCGGCAATGCACCCGCAACCAGCAGTGCCAACAGGACCAATCCGAGGTGCCTTCTCGTCTTCTCGACCTTGAGCTTGTCCCCGAAGCAGAGCAGATTGTCAGCCATCTATTTTCCTTCCGTAGTCAAGCAGCATACCCATGACAATAGGGCTATTCCGGTTCGGAGTCAATCCCGGTTGGCAGCCGGGGACACGATCCGGGATTCGGAGGACCGAATGCCGGTCATGTCCTCAGCGGTCATGTCCCCGTCCTTTGACCGGGCCGGTGCGATGGGCTATGCTTCTGGCCTGAAGTACTACACGATGAACCTGACAGCGGTATTGAATCCTGACTGGAGGTAGTCGGTGAAGCGGATAGCGTTGTTTTTTGTTTTGCTGGCCGGAGCGGGCGGGGTTCTGAGCGCGGGGCAGACGGGCAGGATTGCGGGCCGGGTGTTTGACCGGCGGACCGGCGAGGGTCTGCCGCAGGCGAGCGTCGTCATCGCCGGCCGGGACCTGGGGGCCGCGACCGACGTGCACGGTTTCTTTGTGATTCTGAACGTGCCGGGCGGGCGATACCGGATCGAGTCTTCGATGATCGGGTATCGGTCGATGACCGTGACCGACGTGGTCGTGCAGGTGGACCGGACCGCGCAGATTGACTTCCCGCTCGACGAGGCCGCGGTCGCGATGCCGGGCGTGGTGGTTCGGGCCGAGCGGCCGATGGTGTCGAAAGAGATTGTGGCGGCGCGGTACGCAATTCAGAAGGAGCAAATCCTGTTTCTGCCCGGGGACCGGCTGAGCGAGCTGATGGTGTTTTCGCCCGGCGTGGCGCGGACCGAGAGCAGCTACCACGTGCGGGGCGGGCGGGCGACCGAGGTTGATTACCTGATTGACGGCGTGAGCGTGGTCGACCCGTTGACCGGCGGGTTCGGGCTGGAGTTGAGCCGGGGCGTCGCGGACGAGGTGATTTTCATGCCGGGCGGGTTTTCGGCCGAGTACGGCCGGGCGATGTCCGGGGTGGTCAACCTGATTACGGTGAATCCGCGCCCCCAGTTCGGGGCCTCGTACCGGGTGAAGTCGGAGGAGCCGATGCCGGTCTATTATGATTTCGGGTACACGGACCAGGGCGTTCAACTGCACGTGCCGGTGTCGCGCAACCTGCGGTCGGTGTTCAACCTGGGCGTGAACACGACCGACGACTGGGACCCGCGGTTGTTCATGCTGCCGCACAAGGGGCGGACCGAGTACTCGGCGTACGGCAAGCTGGTTGGTGACTTCGGGGGCAAGCTGCGGTGCGCGTTGTCGGGCGCGTTGTCGCGGAGCCAGTTCGACCGGTACAAGTCCGAGTGGCGGTTGCTGCTTGATGACTACCGGTCCGACCTGCGTCACGGCGACCTGGTGGTCGGGCGGGTCGCGTACATGCCCGGGCCGCGTTCGTTCTACGACCTGACGTTGTCCCGGTTCCACACCACGAGGACGTACGGGCTGCGCGAGCCGGGGGATATCGAGTTCTGGAGTGATTTCAGCTTTCTCGACACGAGCGCGTACGAGACGCCGGGGATGGATAAGAACAACCCGTGGGGTGTGCCGTACGAGAACTACTGGCGTTTCCTGACGTTCGGCACGTTCGAGGACTACCGGCGGACCGAGACCGAGGTGCTGAGTGTGAAGCTGACCGCGAACAACCAGGTGAACAACAGCCACCAGTTGTCGTTCGGCGTGACCGGGGATTTGTACGACATCAGCAGCGACCGGGTACGCTGGCCCCCGTTCAACCCGGTTGTCGATACGTACGACGTCCGGCCGAATCGACTCGGCGCGTACGTGCAGGACAAGATTGAATACGAAGGGCTGTACGCCAACCTGGGCGTGCGGTACGACCGGTTCGACGCGTGCCACATCGTGCATTCCACGGTGCGGTTTCCCGAGCTCCAGGACAGCGTGGTGGCGCCGAAGTCGCAGTTCTCGCCCCGGATCGGGGCGTCGTTCCGGATTACCGAGTGGCTGTTCGCACGGGCCAACTACGGGTACTACTTCCAGGTGCCGGTGTTCAGCGCGCTGTACGACAACACGGTCAACCCGGTCTACTACCGTACCACCTACGGCGATACGCTGCTCGTGGTCGGGAACCCGGACCTGAAGCCGGAACGGACCCAGGCGTACGAGGTCGGGCTGCAGGGCGAGGTGCAGGACGGGTTGCTGTTGACCGCGAACCTGTGGCGCAAGGACGTGTACGACCTGCTGCGCACAATCGAGGTGCCGGCCCTGCCCCAGCGGTACGTCACGTATGCCAACGTTGACTACGCGAAGCTGACCGGGCTCGAGTTTATCTTCGAGGTCCGACGGGACTGGCTCGCGGCCAAGCTGTCCTACACGCTGTCCTACGCAATCGGCACGAGTTCCTACGCGAACGAGCACTACAATGAGTTCATCCGACAGGGCGACACAGTCCGGATGGTTGAGTACCCGCTTGATTTCGACCAGCGCAACCGGTTCTTCGCGCAGGTGGACGTTGTCGCTCCCGAGCATGGGTCCGGGGTCGGGTGGCTTGACGCGATTGTGGCGGACGGCGGTGTGCATCTGCTTGGCTACCTGGGCAACGGGTTCCCGTACACCGAGCCGCAGGAGAAGCGGGACCCGACGACCTGGAACACGCACCTTTCGCCCTGGCGGTCGAACGTGGACGCGGTGGTGACCAAGGGGCTGCACTTCGGCCGGGTTCAGTTTGACCTGGTCGCCGAGGTGTTGAACGTGCTCGACATCCGGGACATCCTGTACGTGTACCCGAGTTCGGGCAAGCCTAACACCGACTATCTCGAACCGAACCGCGCCGACCCGTTGTTCTGGCGCACCGGGCCGAACGCGATGCGGTTCGGGGACGCGGATTACGACCCGCGCCGGGATTTCAACCACGACGGGCACCTGACCCCGGACGAGGAGTTCCGGAGCACGTACGCGTACCATAAGGCATCGATTGACTGGGTGAACAACTACGGCCCGCCGCGTCGGGTCCGGTTCGGCATCGAGGTCAACTGGTAACGGAGCGGGGTTCGGTGGCGTCATAACCACAGGAGCAGAGTAATCGATTATCATGAACCAGCCGGACGCCCGGTGAGGCGCGGTCGCGTCGCAAGCGGCCGGTTGCGCGTGTTGCGCGGCCGGCGGATTGCGAACGACGGCGTAAGCCTGGTGTTGATGGCGCTCGGGCTGGTGGCCGGGGGTACGGCCCTGGTCGCGCTGTTGTTCTGGAGCGGCTGGGTACTGCTGGCGCTGTTGCTGCCGCTGGGCTGGCTGGCGTGGCGCTGGTTCGCCGGGCTGGGACAGGTCGGGCTGGCGCGCGCGGTCGAGCGGGCGTTCCCGGACCTTGATGGCAGGCTGGTTGCCGCGCTTGAACTTGCTGAATACCGGAGCGGGAGCCGTGAGGGGTATTCGGAAGAACTGCTCGCGGCTGCGGTCAGCGAGGTCGACCGGTTGATTGCGCACCTGTCCCTGGCGCGCCTGGTTCGCCGGCGTCGACTGCTTGCCGGTCTGCTGGTCCTGGTGGCCGGCGTCGGGCTGCTGGCCGGGTATCGGCAACTGGCACCGGACCGGTGGGAAATCGGCATCGTCAACGCGTTCGCGCCCGGCCGGGTCAAGGTCAAGTTCCAGGTGATGCCGGGTGATACGACAGTGCTGCCCGGGGTTGAAGTGAGCCTGCGATGCCGGGTTGAGCCGGCCGGCGTGTTCTCGGCTGTGGTGATGGAACAGGTGCCCGGGCCGGCCGGGACGCGCCGCGTCGCGCTTGAAGACGGAGTGGCGGCTGTGTCGGTCCCCGCGGGCGACGGGTTCGAGTACCGGTTCCGGGTTCTGGGTCGCAGGTCGGAGACCCACCGGGTCCGCGTGCTTGAGCCGCTCACCATTG
>CBDUZK010000181.1:0-4413 GCA_965371675.1 uncultured bacterium
ATGGGTCACTTGCGCAAGTACTTCCTCGCCGGGCTTGCCACCATCCTGCCGGTGGGCCTGAGCGCGTTTGTACTCTGGTTCATGATATCGCGGGTCGGGAGCCTGGTTGAACCGCTGCTCGCACGGCACGTCTGGCTTTCACGTTTGCCCGAGTGGCTGGTGACCGTGGTCGGGTTCGTGCTCGTCATCGTCGTCATCCTCGCAATCGGCGCGCTCGCCTCGAGCATCATCGGCCGCTGGCTGGTGGGTTGGTTTGACCGGTTGATGCGGCAGATGCCGTTCATCAAGGGTATCTATACCTCAACGCGGCAACTGACCGACGCGGTCTTCGTCCGGCGGAGTTCGCTGCACAAGACGGTCATCGCCGAGTACCCGCGGCGCGGGCTGCTCGCGGTCGGGTTCCTCACCACCGACGAGCGGATTGAACTGCCCGACGGCCGGACCGGCGTGTTCGTCTATTTCCCGACCACTCCGAACCCGACTTCGGGCTGGCTCGCCATCATCCCGGAGGACGAGCTGACCGAAACCGGGATGACGACCGACGAGGGGTTGAAGCTGGTCGTCTCGGGCGGGGTGGTGAAGCCCGAAGGGTTCGGCAGCCGGGTTCGCGCCGCCCGGCTCGGCAAAGGTTAGCTTCTCTTCCGCAGCCCGATTTTCTTCCCGGCTTTCGTTTTCTTCTTCCGGTCGGACTCGAAATCCCGGTGCAGTTCCGCCAGCTCGCGCAGCCGCTTCCGGACCAGGCCGTGGACCGAATCGGCCGGGTATTGACCGGCGCGGCCGGGCCTGCCGGCCTTGACCCCGGTCAGCAGTTCGATGCCCTGATCAATCGTCTCGACCGCGTAGACGTGGAATCGCTTCTTCCGCACCGCGTCTTTCACGTCGGGCCGGAGCATCATGTCCTGGACGTTGGTCTTCGGTATCAACACGCCCTGCGTACCGGTCAGGCCCCGGGCTTTGCACACGTCGAAGAACCCTTCGATCTTCTCGTTGACGCCGCCGATTGGCTGGACCTGGCCGTGTTGGTTCACCGAACCGGTGACCGCCAGGTCCTGCCGGATCGGGAGCCCGGAGAGCGCGGACAGGAGCACGTAGATTTCGGTCGAGGAGGCGCTGTCGCCGTCAATCCCGCCGTAGCTCTGCTCGAACGTGATTGACGCGGACATCACAATCGGCTGGTCCTGCGCGTACAGGTTGCGCAGGTACCCGGTCAGGATGTACACGCCCTTGTCGTGGGTCGGCCCGGACAACTGGGCCTCGCGCTCGATGTTGATGATGCCGGCCGAGCCGACGCCGGTCTTGGCGGTGATGCGGGCCGGCTTGCCGAACGAGTACTCGCCGGTGTCATAGACCGCGAGCCCGTTGACCTGCCCGCACACCGCGCCCTCGGTGTCGACGAACACGGTGCCGCGGTCGATCATCTCCTGCAGTTTGACTTCGTACAGCCGGACCCGTTCCTGCCGGCCGTCGAGCGCGCGCTGGACGTGTTTTGCCCCGACTGTCTTCGCGTTCTCTTTCCGCGCCCAGAAACTCGCTTCTTTCAGCAGGTCGGAAACGAGGTTGAACCGGGTCGACAGTTTGTCGCGCCGGCCGGCGAGGCGCACGCCGTGTTCCACCACCCGCCCGACGCCGGAACGCGAAAACGGAACCAGCTTTTCCTTGTCGCACAGCACCTTGACCACCCGGCAGTACTGCTTGATTGCGTCGTCGTCCAGGTCCATGACCCAGTCGAAATCGGCCCGGACCTTGAACACCTTCCTGAAGTCCTCGTCGTACTGGGCGAGCATGCCGTAAACGTACGGGTCGCCGATCATCACCACTTTCAGGTTGATGGCGATACGCTCGGGCTTCATCACCGTCATCGCCAGCATCGCCAACACCGGCTCGCCCGCGGATATCTCCAGCCGCCGGTTGCGCAGGGTGCGCTTCAACGCGGGCCACACTCCGGGCTCCACCAGCACGTCGAGCGCGTTCAACACCAGGAAACCGCCGTCCGCCCGCAGCACCGACCCGGCTTTGATCTTGGTGAAGTCGGTTCGCCACTGGCCGCTGCGGTCAACCAGTCGTTCGATTGCGCCGAACAGGTTCTTGTAGCTCGGGTTGGTCTCGAATACCACCGGCGCGCCCTCGGTGCGGCTGTTGTCGACCAGGACGTTCACCCGGTACTCCATGTACGGGTCGGCCGCGGTCGGCTGACCGGGCTTGGGCTCCTGTGGCCGCTGCCGGAACAGGTCGAGGTTCCCGAGGATTGATTCCTGCACCTCCGCCAACCAGGCCCGGACTTTCTCGCCCGGGTGCCGCTCGCGGATGTCCCCGATTCGCTCGTCGAGCACCGGGCGTACCGCGTTCCGGTCCAGGTCCTGCACCGCCTCTCTCGCGCTGCGCTCGTGGCCCCGGATTTCCTTGAAGATGGCCGACAGCTCGTCGGTCAGTTCGCGGTGCTTCTGCCGGATTTCCTCGGCCCGCTCCGGGGCGAGTTTGCCCGCTTCGACCAGCCCGGGCAGCGCGTCGACTTTCACCGGCTGCTTTTCGACAATCGGCGCGACCTCGGGTTTGACGAATGGCGCGGTCTGGACCAGCGCGAACCCTTCGGCCGCGACCTGCTTCTCGAACTCCCGCACTTTGCCCCCGCCCTGTTCCTTGAACATGTCGACGATTTCGGCGCGGCCGTGCCGGTAGGCTTCGCTCTCGAACAGGTTCGGGATGTTGGTCGCCAGGTATTCGACCAACTGGTTCATCTCGTGCTTGAACTTCCGGCCTTCGCCCGCCGGCAATCGGAGCAATGCCGGCTGGTCCTGGTCCTTGAAGTTGTTCACGTAGCATTTGTCGTCGAGCCCGCGCGCCGCGCCGCGGAATCGCTCCAGCATCTGGAGCACGGTGGTGGTCCTCCCGGTGCCGACCGGGCCGGTCACAAAGACGTTGTACCCGGACGCGTCGATTTCGAGCCCGAGCGCGAGCGCGTCCACCGCACGCCGCTGGCCGACGATGCCGCTGTGATCGTCTTTCGGGTCCACGCGCTTCAGGTTGATGTCGTCAGTGGTCTTGAACTTCAGGCACCGGCTCGGGCACTGCCAGCGCAGCACCGAGCCCGCGACCCGCAACTTCTTCTCGAGACGTTGACCGCCACCGGGCCTTCGGATCACCGACTTCTTTCCACTCACGCTCTTCTTTCCGCTAGCACTCATGCGATTACCTCATGACCTTCCGATAAGTTGGTTGCAGATCCCTATTCGCTCGTCGTGACCCGGACCGCCGGGAACCGCAGGAACGGGGCATACAGGCTGCCCAGCGGGTATTCGGTGTTCCCGACCGCGTCCACTGATGCCAGCATGTCGTACACATTGCCGGCCACCATCGCATCCTTCACCCGACCGACAATCTCGCCCCGCTCAATCTTGAAGCCCGACGTGATATCCAGCGCCAGTTCGCCCGCCATCACGTTCGACTGCCCGCCGCCCACGAAGCCGGAGACCAGCAGTCCTTCATCGGTCGCGCGCACGGTATCTTCAAGGTCCGCGTCACCCGGTGCGATTTCCAGGTTGCTCGAACCGGGCACCGGCGGGTCTGCGTACCCGCGCCGCGCCGCGCCGTTGCTGGTCGTGGCGCAGGCGGCCGCGGTGCCCAAGTCGTACAGGAACCCGCCGAACACGCCGTGGTCGAACAGGACGTTCGCCCGCGACGGCAGTCCCTCACCATCCACCGGCGCCGAACTCTGCCCGTACTTCCGGAGCGGGTTGTCCGTTACCGTGAGGCACTCGGCCAGCACCCGCTCACCCTGCCGACCAATCAGCGGCGACGTTCCTTTCTCGTGCTGCCGGCCGCCGATGCCCGACTCCAGCGGCGCCAGCAGGCTCGGCAGGCCGAGCGGCATCACAATCACCGGGTACTCACCGGAAGTCAGCCGCGCACGGCGGCCCGCGTGTCGTGCCTGCCGCTCGAGCCGGTCCGCCAGCGGTTCGAGTGCGAACGGTCGGCCGTCGGCCAGGTCGACGTATTCCGGCAGCCACACCAGCCCGTCATCGACCATCAAACCGGTCACCGCCAGGTAGAACTCGGCCCGCTCGAAACCGACATCCAGCCCGGCGCTGTTCCGGATGCGCACCTCACGCCACGTGCGCGTGAACGACAGGTCGAGCTTCAACTCCGGCACGCGTGCGTGCATTGCCTCCACCAGAGCCTGCCCCCACGTCATCATCCGTTGC
Source organism: uncultured bacterium (assembly GCA_965371675.1). Taxonomy (GTDB): domain Bacteria; phylum Hydrothermota; class Tepidihabitantia; order Tepidihabitantales; family Tepidihabitantaceae; genus DSBX01. Next base: position 4,200 of record CBDUZK010000181.1, read on the forward strand.
GGTGGATACTGCATCGCCCGGTTGTTGAACGTAACCACCGGTTCCGGTTGCCCCGGACCGGGAAACTCGAACCGCACGACCGGGCCCAGGGCCGCGGTCTCAATCGCGGCATCCACCATCTCGCCGAGTTGCTCCGCGTTCGTGCTCGACGAAAACCCCACTCCGCCGTCTCTCACCACCCGCAGTCCGTACCCGTGCGTCAGCCGGGTCTCCC
>CBDUZK010000182.1:0-4359 GCA_965371675.1 uncultured bacterium
CGGACGAGGACGCCCAGCCGTTCTACGTGAATCACCCGTTCGGCATCGCGATGGTGCACAACGGCAACGTCACGAATTACTACGCCCTGCGCCGCGAACTGGAGCGGCGCGACCTGCGCCAGCTCTCCAGCTTTTCCGACGTCGAGCCGATTCTGAACGTGTTCGCCCAGGAGTTGGAGAACACCGACCTGACGAACTTCTGCCCGGACTCGCTGTTCGACGCGGTCGCCGGGACGTTCCGGCGCGTCGAAGGCGCGTACTCGGTCGTGGCCCAGATTCACGGCAAGGGAATGCTCGCGTTCCGCGACCCGTTCGGCATCAAGCCGCTCGTCTTTGCCCGGCGCGGTCGCGAGTTCGCGTTCGCGTCGGAGAGCGTCGCGTTCGACCGGCTCGGGTTCCGCCGGTTCCGTGACGTGCTGCCCGGCGAGGCGGTGTTCGTGGACTCCCGGCGCCGGGTACACACCCGCCAGATTGTCCCGGCGAACCATCACCCGTGCATCTTCGAGTACATCTATTTCGCCCGGCCCGACTCGGTGCTCGACGGCATCGAGGTATACGAAGCCCGGCTGCGCCTGGGCGAGCAACTCGCCCTGGAAGTCAAGCGCCAGGGCGTCCGCGCGGACGTTGTGGTCCCGATTCCCGATACCGCGCGCGTCGCGGCCAACAGCCTCGCGCTGGCCCTCGACATCCCGCTGCGCGAAGGCCTGATCAAGAACCGCTACATCGCGCGCACGTTCATCATGCCGGACCGGGACGACCGGGCCCGCTCCGTGCGCCAGAAGCTGAACCCGGTCCGGTCCCAGATTCGGGGCAAGGACGTGCTCCTGGTTGACGACTCGATTGTACGCGGCAACACTTCGCGCACGATTGTCAAGATGATCCGTGACGCGGGCGCGCGCCGGGTCTATCTTGCCATCACGGCTCCCCCGCTGCGCCATCCCTGCTGCTACGGCATCGACATGATGACCCGCGGCGAGTTTATCGCGAAGCGGCGGTCGGTCGAGCGCATCCGCGAACAGATCGGGGCCGACGCGCTGGTCTACCAGACCCATGACGGCTTGCTTGCAGCCCTGCGCGCGTGCGGCATCGAACGTTCATACTGCACCGCCTGCTTCGACGGCGACTACCCGACCGGCATCACAAAGCAAAACTTGGTCCGACTGGAGCGGGAGAGGCAACGGTGGTCCGCGTGAGGTTCATTCCCGTCATCTTCCTGCTGCTGGCCGCAGTCCCGGCCGTGGCCCAGCCGGTCGCCGGCTTCGACCCGCAGCCGCCGGTCATCAAAGACGTCCGCGACAGCCCGGGCGACGGCGGCGGCGTTATCTTGCTGTCGTGGCAGCCCGGTGAAACGACGGAACTGGTCGGCTATGAGGTTCAACGGCAGGCGGAGTCCGACACCTGGATCGTTCTTGCCTTCATCGGCCCGCGGACGCACGATTACGAGGACGACGAAGCCACCGATGGAATCAGCTATCGCTATCGGATCCAGGCCCAGTACCCGCAGGGCAGCGCCGAGTCCGAGCCGTCCGGCTGGACAGCAAGCTCTGCCCAGTGGTTCGACCCGAAGACACTAGCCGCGGTCATCGGCACGATTGTCTTTTCGTTCCTGATCCTGTTCGCCACCGTGCGGGCCCGGCAGGGCCGGAAGGTCTTCATCCGGCGCATCGCCGGCCTGGACGCGGTCGAGGAAGCGCTCGGCCGCGCCACCGAGATGGGCCGCCCAATCCTCTTTGTCCCCGGCCTGTCCTACGTCGAGGACGTAGCCACGATCGCGGCCATCAACATCCTCGGCGAGGTGGCAAAGAGAACCGCGAAGTTCGGCACGCCGCTGAACGTCCCGACCGCGGACCCGATTGTCTACACCGTGGCCCGCGAAACGGTCAAGGAAGCGTACGCGACCGCCGGGCGACCGGATGCGTTCGACCCCGGCTCGGTCTACTTCCTGACCAACGAGCAGTTCGCCTACGCGGCCGGTGTCAGCGGCATGATGGTGCGCGACAAGCCGGCGACCTGTTTCTTCATCGGAATGTTCTGGGCCGAGTCGCTGATCCTGGCCGAGACCGGCGCCACGACCGGGGCAATCCAGATTGCCGGCACCGATGCGCTCGCCCAGTTGCCGTTCTTCATCACCGCCTGCGACTACACGCTGATTGGCGAGGAGCTGTACGCCGCGTCCGCCTACCTCTCACGCGAGCCGCTGCTGCTCGGCGCGGTCAAAGGACAGGATTACTCCAAGTTCGTCATCGTCGCCGTAGTGATTGTCGGGACCGTACTCGCCCTCGCGTTCGGCCTGCCGGTCGCAGACCTGCTCTAGCCCGCACGCCAACCGCTTGAGACTGCCACGGACCTCGCAGCCCACGCAGTAACTGGTCTTCTATGACACTCTTGACGATTCTCTCTCCGATCTGTATCCACCCGTGTTCATCTGTGGTTCATCCGGCCGGCCTCCTCATTCTACTCTCTGCATTCTGCACTCTGACTTCTGACTTCTTCGTGCCCTTCGTGTCTTTGTGGTAGAATTCCTGTCTCGGCGTCCGGGCCACCGGCCAGGATTGACTGCACACCATGCCTCATTATAATCCTGCACGGTTACGCCTTCCCGATATGCCGGGGTGGTGGAATTGGCAGACACGTACGGTTGAGGGCCGTATGCCTAACAGCATGCGGGTTCAAATCCCGCCCCCGGCACTTGAGCGAAGACTGAGGACTGAAGAGTGAGGAGCGAGGAAACAGAATGAAGGATCGGACGAAGGACTTCGCACTGCGGATCGTGAAGCTCTACGCATCCTTGCCCAAGTCCGTCGTCGCCCAGACACTCGGCAAACAGGCACTCCGCTCAGGCACATCCGTTGGCGCTCAGTACCGCGAGGCCGTCCGCAGTCGATCTGACGCCGAGTACGTCAGCAAGATCGAAGGTTCTCTGCAGGAACTCGAGGAAACCGGATACTGGCTGGAACTCCTGGTCGATTCCGGAACCTGTCAGACCGAGGCCGTCGCGGCATTGCGCCGCGAAGCCGACGAGCTTACGGCCATGCTCGTCACCTGCGCAAAGAAGGCCAAGGCGAAGAAGACGCAGAAGAGACACCGGCGACAGAAGTGATGGGCAAACACAGCGACCCCTCCTTCCTTGGTCTTCGCTCCTCGTTCTTTCTTCTTCTTTCCTCCCTCTTCCGTCCTTCCTCAGTCTTCCCTCCTCACTCTTCCATCCTCATTCCTCATTCCTCCGCCTTCCCTCCCTCCTCCTTCCTCACTCCTCTATCTTCTCTCCTCTCTCCTCAATCTTCTCTCCTCATTCCTCCATCCTCCGCCCTCCCTCATGTCTCGCGTAATCATTCTCTTGCTTGACGGTGTCGGCTGCGGTGAGTTGCCCGACGCGGCCGAGTTCGGGGACGCGGGTTCGGATACGCTCGGCAACCTTGCACGTGCGGTCGGCGGGCTCAATCTCCCGAACCTGGGCAGGCTCGGCCTCGGCAACATCATCCCGGTCGAAGGCGTCCCACCGGTACCACACCCGGCCGCGTGCTACGGACGGATGGCCGAGGCGTCACCGGGCAAGGACTCGACCCTCGGACACTGGGAAATCGCCGGGCTCGTGGTCGACCGGCCCTTCCCGGCATTCCCGGACGGCTTCCCGGCCCCGGTGATTGCACGCTTCGAGGAGGCAGTCGGACGCAAGGTACTCGGCAACGTCGCCGAATCCGGCACCGAAATCATCGAGCGGCTCGGGGCCGAACACGTCGCGACCGGCCGGCCGATTGTCTACACTTCTGCCGACAGCGTGTTCCAGGTCGCCTGCCACGAAGACGTGGTGTCAGTCGAGGAGTTGTACCGCATGTGCGAAATCGCCCGCCGGATACTGGACGGCCCGCACCGCGTCGGCCGCGTCATCGCGCGGCCGTTCACCGGGAAGCCGGGTTCGTTCACGCGCACCGCACGCCGGAAGGATTTCTCCTGTCCGCCGCCCGGCCCGACCCTGCTCGACCTGGTCTCAGGAGCAAACCAGCCGGTTGTCGCCATCGGCAAGATTGACGACCTGTTCGCGGGCCGGGGATTCACCGAGCACCATCATTCGGTGGACAACGACGAATGCCTCGACCTCACGCTCCGGGCCATGGACGCCATCCCGAACGGCCTGGTATTCACGAACCTGGTCCAGTTTGACATGGACTGGGGCCACCGCAACGACGTTCCGGCCTTTGCCCGGGGACTGGCAGCGTTCGACATCCGGCTGCCCGAAGTGCTCAACCAGCTCCGGGCCGACGACCTGCTCTTCATCACCGCGGACCACGGCAATGACCCGACCACGCCGTCCACCGACCACTCGCGCGAACACGTTCCCCTGCTCGCGCTCGGCCCCGG
>CBDUZK010000183.1:0-4349 GCA_965371675.1 uncultured bacterium
GTCCTCAGCCTCACATCCGTCAACGAAGCGAGCTGCGGGTTCAGGCTGATGCTGTTCGTATCCCGCCAGGTGCTCGTCCGCCACTGGGGCAGGGTCCGCGTGCCGTAGAGGTAGTGGTAGAATCGGTAGGCGGTGTTCGTGTACCAGCAGTTGTAGTTCGAGACCGCCGGCCGGACATCGCCGTAGTAGTAGTAAAGGGCGTAGGTGGCGCCGACGAAGATGTTGTTCTGCTGGAAGAGGCCGTAGGAATAGTAGCACATGTGCCCGTAGGAACCGGTCGAGTTGAACGTGTTGTAGAGCAGCTTGAGCGCGTCGGTGTAGTAGGAATACATGCCGGCGGAAGTCCAGCCGTAGACGAAGTTGTTGATGAACACGTTCCGCTTGGAGCGGTAAATCGCGGACGAAGACTGGCCCCGCAGGTAGATGCCGTAGGAAGTGGTGGACTTGAAGTAGTTACCGACAATCGAGCAGTCATCGGCCCCGTAGTACATGTAGAGCGGGTACCCGGTGCCTTCGGTCCGGCAGCCTTCGATGACAATCGAGTCGCAGCCCTTGTAGGGCGAGCCGCCCGAATACCACAGCCGGAACGCCATCGAGGTGTAGCCGTTGACGACGAAGCCCCGGAACTTGACCCGCGCGGTGTTGGTCATGTTGACCGCGTAGAGGTTCCCGGTCGCGTCGAGGGTGCACGGTTCGGCCGCGAAAGTCCCCCAGCCGCGGGCCCGGAAGGTCACCGTGTAGGAACCGATGCCGAGGTTGCCGATCGCGATCGCCTCGGTGTAGGTGCCGCCCGCCACGTTGAAGATGCAGTTGCCGGACACGCCCCAGATGCCGAGCTCGGTGAACGCCTCGTTGAACGAGTTGAAATCGCCGGAGTCGGGATTCCAGTGAATCAGGTAGGTGCCGCTCAGCGGCGAGCCGACCAACTGGAAATCATCCGCGCCGATGTCGGTCCGCGGCGTCGTCCGGGTCTCCCCGTCCACATCGAGCGGGAACCCGGTGTAGGCGGTCGCCGAATCCCGGCACGGCGACCCGGGCCGCAGGTGCGGGTCGGCCGGGCTCTGGACCTGCGGGTCGCGTGCGATGCTGTTCGCGTCGCGGCCGGTGTAGGTCCGCCACGTGGCCAGCGTGCGGGTGCCGTTGTAGTAGGCGATGTTCGCGGTGCCGGTGTAGAAACAGTTGTAGTCCGAGACCGTCATCGTCGTGCCCAAGGCCTTGTAGACCGCGTAGAGGTTGGCGTTGAAGATGTTCCCGTGCCACCGCTCGTTGTACCCGTAGTAGTCGTAGAACCCGTAGGAACCCGTGCCGTAAACCGTGTTGAAGACGAGCGTGGTGTAGTCGTGGTAGTAGGCGTAGATGCCGTAGGACGTGGCGTTGGCGCAGAGGTTGTTGGCGATGACGTTGCGTCTGAGCCGGTAGGTCGCCGACGAACTCTGGCCCCGCATGTAGATGGGGTAGCCGCTGTTCGGCTTTAAGTAGTTGCCCACAATCGAGCAGTCGTCGGAGCCGTAGTACATCCGGACGCCGTAGGAACCGCCGAACACGTTGCAGCCGATGATGTTGATCGAGTCGCAGCCCTTGTAGGGCGACGTGCCCGAGCCGGTCAGGTAGAACCCCTGCGAAGAGTAGCCCTGGACCGTGAGGTCCTTGAACGTGAACCGGGACACGTTGGTCAGCCAGACGCCGTAGGTGCCTGAGCCGAATATGGCTTCCCCGTCGCCGCGCCCCTGGAAGGTCACGCGGTAGGAGCCGTTGCTGAACCCGGTGAGTATGACGCTCTCGGCGTAGGTCCCGGGCGCGACATTGAACGTGCAGTTGCCGACCATGCCCCGCAGCGCCATCCCGCCGATTGCGTCGCCGAACGAGTCGAAGTCGCCCGAATCCGGGTCCCAGTGGATGAGGTAGGTCCCGCTCATCGGCGAGCCCGGGCTCCGCCATTCATCACAGCCGATGCACGGCGTCGCGTCACGCGAGTCGCCGTCGATGTCGGTCGTGATGCCGCTTATCGTCACGCCCGAATCGCGGCAGGGCGAGGACGTCGACAGGTAGTGGGTCGGCAGCGCGACCAGCGGGTTGCGGTTGATGCCGTGGGTGTCGTAGCCCGCGGTCCGCCACGACGTCCAGGTGTAGTTGGTGTTGTAGTAGGCGACGTAGGGGTAGGTGCCGTTCCAGAAGCAGTTGTAATCCGAACTCGGCGCGGTCCCGGAGTACTTGTAGAAACAGTACGTGCCGGAGTTCGAGTAGATGTTGTTCCGGTAGGTGGGGGTGTTGTACCCGTAGTAGTCGTAGACGTTGCGCTGGGTCGACGTGCTGACGAGGGTGTTGTAGAGGACCTTGGTGTAGTAGTGACGGTAGAGGTACATGCCGTAGGCGGTGTAGCCGGAGAAGAAGTTGTTGATGAAGACGTTGTAGTACTGGTAGGGGGAGGCCGAGGAGAGGTATATGCCGTAGCTGGAGCGCAGGAGGAAGTCGTTGCCGTAGATGGAGTCGTAGTCGCAGCCGCCGCCGATGGAGATGCCCATGCCGGAGGTGAACACGTTGTTCTTCACCACGTTCGTGTCGCAGTAGGACGCCATGTAGACCGAGTACCCGGTGCCGTAGGTGCCGCCCTTGCAGTTCTTGATGACGCAGTGGTTGCTGTAGTACATGTAGAACGGGTAGTTCCCCGTATTGAACGTGATTCCGTCCCACACCAGGTTGTCGGTGTTGTCGGTTCGGAACCCGTAGCCCCCGAACGCCTGCACCGGCGTATTGCCGGCCGCGGCCTTGAAGACTATCGGGACCGAGTCACCGGGGATATTCCTCGCGTCACCCCAGGTCGTATAGTTGCCGGTGTACGCTTCCAGCGTGCAAGCGCCGGTTACGCCCTGGCTCCTGAGTGCCGCGCAGGCGGTACCAAAGCTGGTAAAGTCGCCGCCGCTCGGCTTGATGGTGTAGAGACCGCTCATCGCTCCGAGCGCGATTCCCGCGCTCAGAAGCAAAGCCAGCAGCCCTACGACAGATGCTCTGCCTGTCATCCTGCCTCCTTAGTTTGGGATGCCGCACCGGGGATTTGGCGCGCAAACGCGCACGCCACGGGGCCGCATCCATTCGGTAACCCATTAATCGGGGAAGGGACCGGTAGCCAGTCGGCCCCGACTGGGGACATTATCAAACACAAATACCCCCGTGTCAAGCATCTTCTTGCTGCCCGGGATTCCCGGGGCGGGGACCCGAACCCGCACGCACGCGCGAAATCCAAGGGACAGTCCCAGCCGGACAAGGTACAGTCCCGGATTTCGCCGGGCAGAAAGAGAGAGCCCGACTTCGGTCGGGCTCTCAATCTGTTGCGGGCGGGCGGCTACCGGAGTTCGACGACCTTCTCGATTGCGGTGCCGGCCGGGCCGGTCAGTTCCAGCAGGTAGGTGCCGGCCGGGAGGTCGCCGACCTGGAGGTCGTGCCGGCCGGCCGGGAGGTTGCCGTCATGAAGCTGTTCGGCCAGTCGGCCCAGGCTGTCCAGGAGCCGGACCCGGTAAGTTCCCGGCTCATGCACCGTGAGCCGCAGCACCCGGTCGGAACCGAGCAGCCGGGTCTCGCAGACCACCGGGGGAAAGGACACGGGCGTCGGGGTTCCCGGCTCGTTGACCCCGGGAGCCCAGACGAACTTCAAGGTCGCGCACACCGGCTGACCTTCCATCAGGGTTCCGACGAGCAACTGGTGGCCGTCTCCATCGACCGCGATTGCCGGGGCTTCACCCTGCAGGTCGGTCTGGCCGACCCATGCTTCCTGTCCGTCCTTGTCCAGGACGCGGACGCCGACGCCGACCGCGGGGTCGATCACCGGGAAGCAGACGTTGCCCCGGCTGTCCGACGCGAGGTTGCTGAACTCCTCGGGCGTCATCATGGTCTCGAACCCCTCGATCCACAGCATATGTCCGTCACTGGCGCATCTCATCACCCTGATCATCGAGCCGGCCAGGGTCGCGACGTACACGCCGCCGTTCGGGCCCGGGGCCAGGCCGAGCAGCTCACTGTCGATCAGCTCGTCGTACGCCCGCAGCCAGGAGGTGTCGCCGTCGGGTGTGAACTTGAAGATGGCCCGGGTCGTCAGTCCGCTGTCATCGATAGTCACGGCGGCGTAGATGCTGCCGTCGTCGGCCACGCAGCAGCCGGCGCTGCGGCTCATCTCGCCGAGGTGGTAGCCGCGCTCCCACACCGGGGCGCCGTTGCCGGTGTATTTCATCAGCATCACGGTGTCGAAGGGCATGGGATGCCCGCTGCTCGCCCAGGCGTAGACCGCGTTGTCGCTCCCGATTGCCAGCCCGGTCGGCGTCATGCCGTCGCGCGTGCGGGTCCACACTGTGTCACCG
>CBDUZK010000184.1:0-4341 GCA_965371675.1 uncultured bacterium
GCGCGGGCCTCGTCCCGCGTCGCCTTCAGGGTATTGACCCGCACCGTGGTCGGCAGCGGTTCCTGCAGCGCGGCCATCAACTCCGCCGAATCCGAACACACGCACTCGTAGCGCGCCACGAACTCCTCCGGCAGCTCGGTCCGCACCCGGCCCCTCACGTCGGACCTCACCTCATCCCCGCGAACCGCCCTCTGCCCTCGTCCGGTTGTAGTACTTCTCCAGCCTTCGGAACGCATCCAGCTTCTCGCCGCGCCCGAGCTTCGACTCCCGGATACCCCGCGCGAGGATGGTAATCGCACGGTCGTACTCGGTCCGGTCCACCGGGTACGGATACCCATCCTTGCCCCCGACCGCGAACGAATACGTCACCGGGTCCCGGAAGCTGGGCCGCGCGCCGTGCACCACGTCGGCAATCAACGCCAGGGTCCGGATCGTCTTCGGCCCGACGCCCGGGGTCAGCAGCAGGTCGTCGAACCCCGCCGGTGCCCGCTCGTACGTGCTCAGCAACACCTTGCTGAAATACCGGTCCGAAATGTCGCTCCGCAGCACCGGGTGGTGCTCGGCCATGCTCAGTCGCCGGATCGACTTCAGCTCGGCGAGGGTATCCTCCGGCTTGTCGCCGGCCAGCAGCGTGACCGCGTCGCGCGCCCGGTCCGCCTCGGACGCAGCCATGTTCAGCGGCTCGGTCTTCCGGTCGCAGGCTATCGCCTTGTGCGGGTCGGTCACGAAGCTCGGCGTATCCTCGGACAACCAGTGATACCGCCGGGCCCAGCCGGTCTCGGTGTTCATCCCCTGCTGTACCACCGCCCACTCGCCGGTCGCCGTGCCGAAGAACACGTGCTGGTACACCTGGAACCCGTCCTGCAGCCCGGCCGAATCCACCTTCGCGCTCATCCGGCTCGCCCGGACCAGTTCGTCACCGTCCAGTCCGAACCGGTGGGCCTGCACTTCAATCTGCTGCGGGGTCTTCCGCGACGCCGCGCCCTTGCCCCCGCACGCATAGAAACCCAGCGCCCGCTCGTCGCCCTTGACCGCCTCCTTGATTGCGCCGCACACCGTGGTGGTCACGCCCGACGAGTGCCAGTCGAAGCCGAGCACGCAGCCCAGGCTCTGGAACCACACCGGGTCGCTCAGCCGGCGCAGCAACTCCTGCTGCCCGTAGTCCGCGACGACAATCTCGACAATCGACCGCGACAGCCGCACCATCCGCGCGAACAGCCAGCGCGGTGCGCTGCCCCAGTGCAGCGGCATGTCGGCAACGCCACGTCTCATCGCGCCATTCTAGACCACAACCGCGCCGGATTCAAGAACGAAGATTGAGGACAGAAGACTGAGGAAGCCGTGCCCGTGAAATCCACCCCCAGTTATTGCGAGGAGCGTAGCGACGTGGCAATCTCTCCTCCGCGCTTGAGACTGCCACAGCGTGCTACGCACGCCTCGCAGTGACGGTTCTTTCTCGGCGGTTCACTTCCTCACTCCTCCCTCCTCTGGCTGCGTCATTGACTGCGGACGCATGCCTGCTAGACTCGGCCTGAATTCACGATGGTCAACAGCACCTTCAAGCGACGCCTCAAAGAGACCCTCGCCGGCTACCTGTACCTGTTGCCGGCCCTGGTGATACTCGCCACGTTCCGCATCGTCCCGATTTTCCTCTCGGTCCGGGTCAGCCTCTACGACTGGGGCATGGCCGGCCCGGTCGCGTTCGCCGGGCTCGGCAACTACGCAGCCGTGCTCCAGGACCCGGTGTTCTGGAAGTCGCTGCTCAACACCGGCTGGTACATGGCGTTCACCGTCCCAATCCAGCTCTTCCTCGCGCTGTTCGTCGCGACCCTGCTCAACCAGAAAATCCGCGGCCTCGGTTTCTACCGCACCCTCTACTACCTCCCGGTTGTCACCTCGATTGTCGCGGTGTCGATTGTCTGGAAGTGGATACTCCACCCGGACCGCGGGCTGCTGAACTACATCCTGAGCTGGGTCGGCGCCGACGGCCTGCGCTGGCTCCAGGACCCGCGCGGCCTGTTCCAGCTCATGTTCAACGACACGTCGAACGCGCTGCCCGAGACCCTGCGCGGCCCGTCAATCGCGATGTGCTCGCTCATCATCATGGGCATCTGGAAAGGCCTCGGCTACAACATCGTCATCTTCCTGGCCGGGCTCCAGAACATCCCGAAGACCTACTACGAAGCGGCCCGCATCGACGGCGCCGGCCGGTTCCGCATATTCCGGAACATCACCTGGCCCCTGATCTCGCCCACCACCTACTACGTGCTCATCATGAGCCTCATCATATCATTCCAGACCTTCGCGCAGGTGTGGATAATGACCGGGCCGCCGGCCGGTGGCCCGCTGTCCACCACCAAGGTCGTGATGTACTATTTCTACGAGAACAGCTTCGAACTCTGGCGTCTCGGCTACGGCGCGTCCATCGCCTTCTTCGCGTTCATCATCATCCTGCTGCTCACCATCTTCCAGCGCTTCATATTCGAGCGCAAAGTGCACTATGGCTAGACTCACCGGGAAGAAGTTCCCGATTCATCTCCTGCTGCTGCTCGGCGGGGTCGGCATGGTCCTCCCCTTCTTCTGGATGGTCTCCACCTCGCTCAAAGCCCCGCTCGAAGCGCTCCGCTTCCCGCCGACCTGGCTCCCGACCGTGGCCCAGTGGGGCAACTACCTCGAAGTGTTCAACCAGATACCGCTCTGGCGCTACCTCGGCAACACGGTCCTCATCACCTTCTGCACCCTCATGGGGGTGCTCATCACCGGCATCCTCGCCGCCTACGCCTTCGCCCGGTTCAAGTTCCCCGGCCGGGAAATCACCTTCATGGTCTTCCTCGCCATGATGATGATCCCGCTGCCGGTCTACCTCGTGCCCAGCTACATGATCCTGTTCAAGCTCGGCTGGATTGACACCTACGCTGCCATGATTGTGCCATGGATTGTCAATATCTTCGGTATCTTCTTGCTGCGCCAGCACTTCCGGCAGCTACCCGAAAGCCTGTTCGACGCGGCCCGCATCGACGGCTGCTCGCGCTTCTCGACCCTGCTCCGCGTCGTATTGCCCCTGAGCAAACCGCCGCTGGTCACGCTCACGGTGTTCAACGTCATCGGTTCATGGAACAGCTTCTTCTGGCCCCTGATTGTCACCAACTCCGACAACATCCGTCCCCTGCAGGTCGGGCTCGCCTACTTCTCGCGCGAGCAGAGCACAAACTACACCCTGCTCATGTCCGCGACCACGATGGCAATCATCCCGCTGGTCGCGCTCTTCTTCCTTGCCCAGAAACACATCATCGCATCGCAGGCCCGCTCGGGCCTCAAGGAATAGGAACGGCACACCGTGCCCGCCCCGCTCAACAACCAACGTCTGGAGGAAAGATGAAATACGTGGTACTCGCCATCCTGGCCGTAACCGCGGTCGCGATGTCCGACGCCCCGTGGACCGACAACGTCAAGTCGGCCGACGTCGCCGACTACATCAACGAGGGCGAATCCTGTATCGCCTTCTATGGCGACTACGTCTACTGCATCAGCAACTGCAACGAACGCGGCACCTACGCGGTCATCCCCTACGGCCGCTCGACCGACGGCGGTGAGACCTGGACCACGACGTGGTGGAAGGACCCGACCGGCCCCGACCCGTGGCACTCCGACCCGGTCATCCTCACCGACGACACCGGCTACGTCCACATGTTCGTCCAGTTCTCGACCGACCTCATCCGCCACTACCTGTCCACCGACAACGGCGTGACCTGGTGCGACACCGCCGACGTCAGCGTCCCGGGCGCGACCGTTGACAAGCCCTGGGCCTGCTACTACGGCAACGAAATCTATATCTGCTGGCAGCAGTTCACCGGCGGCTCCGGCATCTACCTCGCCCGGTCGAGCGACGCCGGCCGCAACTGGACCCGAACCCGCATCGACAACCGCACCTACCTCACCGGCATCTGCGCCAGCCCATCCGGCATCCTCTACATCTCGCTGCGCACCGGCGGCGGCTCGCTCTACGCCTTCAAGTCCACCGACCGCGGCGTGACCTGGCCCGCAGCCCTGAAGAAACGCATCGACGCCCAGTGCACCTACAGCACCGGCTACGGCGACCGCGCGCCGTTGACCTGCATCGCCGCACCCACCGACACCAACGTAATCGTGACGGTTGTCGACCAGCGGCACGGCAACTGGGACATCCTCTACTCGCGTTCGAGCGACGGCGGCGCCACCTGGACCGCGCTCGCGATACTCAACGACCCCACCGCCGGCGGGCAATGCAAAGGCTGGGTTGAAGCCGACGTCTACGGCAGGCTGCACTTCCTCTGGTACCACACCCCGTCGTGGCCCACCTCC
>CBDUZK010000185.1:0-4288 GCA_965371675.1 uncultured bacterium
GGCCAGCGCCATCTCAACTGCTTCCCGTTCAGCTCGTCCCACAGCAGAACGGAGTGTTCCGCTGCCTTCAGCGGAAAGTTCTACTCCAATAAGGGAACGCAGTTCCTCCGGGCTCACCGGATCGGCTTGCGCCAACACAACCACCCGCTCCACCACGTTGCGCAGCTCCCGCACGTTGCCCGGCCAGTCATACGCTCCAAGCACCTCGGAACATCCTTGGGCCAGTGTCAGGGAACGGTTGTGACGCCGGCAGTATCGTTCAAGGAAGTACGCGGCAAGCTGCTCGGCATCCTCCAGCCGCTTGCGGAGTGGCGGCACTTCAATCCCGACTACGTTGAGCCTGTGAAACAGGTCCTCGCGGAAGGTGCCCCGCTCAATGCAATCACCAAGGTCCTTATTGGTGGCGGCCACAATCCGTACGTCCACAGCGGCAGATTCGCTGTCACCAAGTCGTTGAATCTCGGAGGTCTCAAGGAACCGAAGCAGCTTGGCCTGGGCCGCAGTGCTCATATCACCGACCTCGTCCAGGAACAGGGTTCCCTTGTCCGCCTGCTTCAGCTTGCCCTCATGCCGGGCAATCGCACCGGTGAACGCGCCCTTCTCGTGCCCGAACAGCTCGCTCTCAATCAGGTCCCCGGGAATCGCAGCACAGTTCAGCGCGACGAAGGACTCGGCAACGCGAGGACTCTGAAGGTGAATCGCCCGGGCCACAAGCTCTTTGCCGGTACCGCTCTCACCGGTAATCAGGACACTCACACTCGTGGGCGCTGCCCGGCCGATGATGTCACGGACGCGCCGGAGCGCAGGAGAACCACCAACCATCCTGTAGTTCTCCTCAAGCTCGCTCTGCAACCGGCTCACCTTCCTCTGCAACAGGCACCGCTCAAGGGCATTCCTGACCGTGGTCTTCAACCGGTTCGCATCCAGCGGCTTCTCCATGAAGTCGTACGCCCCGAGCTTAAGCGACTCGACCGCGGTCCTGACCGTACCCTTGCCTGACATCATGACAACTGCCAGGTCAGGCTGCTTTTCACGCACTTGGCGCAGAACCTCGATGCCGTCGATATCCGGGAGCATCAGATCCAGGACGACAAGGTCGGGTGGTTTGTCGCTGACAGCCGAGACCGCGCCCATCCCGTCCTCAAACGCCCGGGTCTCATACCCGGCCTTGTCAAGGACCTTGCACACGGTCTCGGCCAGCCGGGCGTCGTCATCAACTACATAGATCATTGGTCTTCTCACAGTGGTCACTGCACCCATTATGCCAGACCTCGCGCAACAGGCAAATGGACTCGAAACGTGGTTCCTTCTCCGACCCTGCTATCGACCTCCACCCGACCGCCATGGTCTTCCACCACCTTCTTCACAATGCTCAACCCCAGGCCGGTTCCACCCGGCTTCCGGGTGAAAAACGGCAGGAACAGCTTGGGCAGATACGCCTCAGGAATGCCCGGCCCGTTGTCAGTGACTTCGACCTCGATCTCTCTGCCGCTATCGGCAACCCGAGTGGCCACCAACAGCCAGCCTTTGCCGTGCATGGCTGAAACCGCGTTGTCCACCAGGTTCGCCAGGGCCCGGACCAGTTGTTCCTCATCAACCAGTACCTGCGGCAGGTCGTACGCAAGCTCCAGCTTCGCCTCAAGCTCCGGCTGCATCTCCACGCCCTGCTCATCCAGCACGCGCTCTACGATCCGGTTCAAGTCCTTCGACTCCAGGTTCAGCGGCTCGAAGTCCGCCAGTCGCATGAACCCGTCCGTCATCTTGCTCAGACGGTCCACTTCCTCCTGGATGACCCTGCCGGTTTCCGAGTCGCCCTCGTCCTCCAGTTGCTGGGCAGTGAGCCGAATCGTACTTAGGGGCGTCTTGATTCCATGGGCCAGCCTCTGCGCAACCGGTCCCCAGGCTTTGACCCGACGCATGTACTCGACTGCAGAGATGTCTTCCAGGGTAAGAAGTACGCCTGACTTCACCCTGGTGGCTCGAGCGAGCAGAGTCTGGTCCGGATCGACGGAGACCGGCATCTCCCGGGATGATGCGTCCGTCGGTTCGGCCAGCACTGCCTTGACCAGCCCGGCGAGCGGGGCGAGTGGACCCTCAGAAGGAAGTGCCTTGTTTCCGCTGGCTGTATGACCTCTTGGGAGGATATCCCGGGCCTTGCGATTGGTTCTTGTCACACTGCCTCTACGATCCAGTTCAATAGCTCCGGCTTGGCCGGTCAGGCTGCGGACAAGCAGACGCACGTCCCGCGTTTGACGCAGGCGTACCGCGACCAGCACGACGCCGAACACGGCCAGCAGCAGTGCGCCGGCGGCCAGCGACCATCCCAAAGGGACGCCCCTGTCGAGCAATGGGACCGGGCGGAAGCTAAACAGTGTGCAACCTATATGGTCATCGAAAGGACTGTACAGCATCAGGCGCGTCCGACCGGCGGCCCGCACCGGCATCATGCGGGTGCTGTGCCCGACCGGGATGTCCACGAACCGCCTCAGGTCGAGACCATAGACGTGCAACCGGCCGGTCCCGGTCAGGACCGCCAGTTCGTCTCGCCCGGTTCCTGAGAACTGACCGGCGGCGACCCGTACGGCGTGCGTTCCCGGCAGTCGGGAGCGTCTGACCAGCACCAGGCTCGCATCAATGAGCAGGAGCTCATCGGATGACCAGAACGCTACCAGGCTTTGTCCGGACGAGTCATGGAGCACCGCGTAGTCGCTGTTGAACTCGCCGTGGCAGGCAGAACGGAGAATCCGGCCGGTGCCGGGGTCCAACACGAAGACGCTATCGCGGTCCCGGCCCCCGGCAGGGTTGCCCGTTTCGCCGACAAACAGCACGGTGCCCTCGCCCTCGGTGGGCGTGAGCCAGGCGGGCACAAGGATGGAAGAGTACCTGCCCAGGCTCGTGCGCCAGACCTCCTGCCCTGTACAGTCGAGCAGGGAGACGTGCGTGTGCAGGTCGTCCGTGCCGTTGTCCGAGTTGCCGTTGCCCGGTGCACTTGTGCTCATCAGGATTTCGGTCCGGCCGTCTGAGTCGATGTCGTCGTAGAGCAGGCGGTACGGGTTGGGGCCGCACCAGTGGTGCCAGAGGCTATTCCCCGACTCCCAATCGAGCACGACGATGCCCCGGGGTGCGAGTCCAGACCCAGAGCCGACCGCAATAACTGCTTCTAGCCTGCCGTCTGCGTCGAGGTCCAGCACATTGACCTGAACGGCGTGCCCGTTCCAGTCCCGCGCAGTATCCCGGCCGGCTGCAACAAAGTAGGCGCGCTGCTTCGCTGCTGGCCGCAGGAAGAGCGAGTCGTTGCGCACGTACGTCACCCACAGACCCGCCATGGCAGAGCCGCCGATGAGATACCGATCTTCGAACGTGCCGGTCGGGAAGGCGTACTCGCCTGTCAGGTGATACAGGCGCTGGTCCTGAACGTTGAGTCTCGTGCAGGTGGGCATCGTAACCAGTTCGTCTTCCTCGTCGCCGTCCAGGTCAGCGGGCACAACATGGAAGAAATCCCTGCTCCAGACGAGGTGGGCCTCCACGGGAAGCTGCTGCGCCGCCACCAGGCAGGTTGCAGCGACGAGAAGCAACAGCACGTAGAGGCCGGTCACCTTAGTCATCTCAGCCGAATCGTAACCCGCACACCGAGTCAGTCAAGGGTCAGGTTTCGACCGGGGACGCGATCTCGGTCTGGCCGGCTATTCCGCCATGTGGTGGGCCGCGGCCAGCGCACGCTCGGCGAGCAGTCGCCGTTTCTCCCGCCCGCGCGCCCGCTGCCCCAGCGGCGGCACCAGGCCGAAGTTGGCGTTCATCGGCTGGAACTTCTCGTTCGGGGTAGTGATGTACTTCAACAGGCCGCCGAGCATCGTCTGCTCCGGGAACTCGACCGGCTCCTGGCCGAGGCAGACCCGGGCCGCGTTGATTCCCGCGACCAGCCCGGCCCCGATTGACTCCACGTATCCTTCAACCCCGGTCAACTGCCCGGCGATGAACAGGTCCGGCCGCGCGCGCGTCTGCAAGGTCGGCAGCAGCACCTTCGGACCGTCAAGATACGTGTTCCGGTGCATGCTGCCGTAGCGCAGGAACTCGGCCTTCTCCAGCCCGGGAATCACGCGGAACACACGGCGCTGCTCGCCCTGCGTGAGACGGGTCTGGAACCCGACCAGGTTGAACATCGTGCCACCGGCGTTCTCCCGCCGCAACTGGACGACCGCGTGCGAGCGCGCGCCGGTGGCAGGGTCAGTCAACCCCACCGGCTTCAGGGGCCCGAACGCGAGCGTGTCCGGCCCGCGCCGGGCCAGCT
>CBDUZK010000186.1:0-4256 GCA_965371675.1 uncultured bacterium
CGTGGGCAATTACACGGGCCGGGTCAGCTACGAACTGGTCGTTGTCGAACTGCGGCCGGGGCAGACCAAGGAGCGGGCGGTGCGGGCTAACCCGGCGTGGTTCAGCCGGAGAGGCATTCCCGCGACGCTGTTCCGCTACCCGGTCGGTGGGCGACGCCTGCAGCCGCAGAAGCGGTTCGCATGGCAGGTGAGGGTGTATCTCGACGGGGAACTCAAGCCGGAGCTATCAAGCGAGGTGAACGAATTCGGGTTGTTCCCGAAGAAGCTACCCGGCTTGAGGTCGAGGGGGCCGCTTGTGGTGAAACGGGAAGTCGAGCGGAACAACAACTGGTATCAGGTTACGCTGAAGCTCACCAACGCGGGTTTGGTTGACATCGACAACATCGTAGTGGTTGACAGTAACGTCGGGGTCCAGTGCGAGGACGTAGCCATGGTTCCCTGGAAAGGGTATCCGCCGTGCCGGGTCTACGATAACACCACTGGTCGTACCAGCACCATTGAGGTCGAATTCCCTTCAGCGTGGACCCTGAAACCCGGAAAGACGATGATCCTGCGCTACGCGGTCGTGCCCATTCTGTACCACTCCTCTTCCAAAGGAGGCTTTGTCTTTCTATTCAAGCGCATGGTTGGGAAGCAACTGAGAATCACCTACCAGGCGGGAGGACAGCAACGCTCCAGGGAATACCCCGGTCTGGCAAAGGAGTTCGGGTCCGAGGTCAATGACGCGTTTCGGAGCGCCGACTACCTGATTGCCACAGTTCCGCAGTTGCTGTATCAGCAGAACCCCGGGGCATCGGGACAAGAGGACGTCGACAAGTTGCTGGCGAGGATGGCGAGGCTGGCGAAGTACAAGCAGGGAGTCTTGGGGTACAGTGCGCCGGGTTCGCACTATGATTTCCACCAACTGATTGCTCCGGGAGGGAAATGGAACAGCAGGCTCTGTCCGGGCTGGTCTCAATCCGGCTATCTCCTCCTGGTTGGAGACAGGGACATAATTCCTCACTGGTATACTATCCACGTCGTCCCTGACCGTCCGATAGACCTGAGCGACCACTACTACTCGGATGTCGATTATGACTGGAAGGCGGACCTGGGAGTCGGTCGGATGATGGGAGCGACTGCCGCGGACCTTACGATTCCCATCGAGCAGAGTCTCGCGGTCCTCTCCGGGGTTGCCGAGAATGACGGTTCGCACGCGCTCCTGATAAGCGGATTTGAGAAAGTCAGCGATGTCTTCCCGATTGACGTGGAAGCGGGGGCTGACTACCTCCGTGTTCCCAAACAGGCGAATGCCCTCTGCTCGCATATGGAGTACTTCACGTGGCACGGTCGAATACTGGACAAGGCATTGAAACATAAGGGCGTTGCTGCCGGAGGAGCACACAAGGACTCCAGCCTGGGTACGTACAGTCTCGAGCAGCTCGGGGCGTGGTTGTGGCGGATTGCCGCACCGTGGGAGTTTGCGGTCGAGTATCCAACTCATTCCAGTGATTCGTACTTTACCGACAGCGAAGGAAACCAGCGCCGCGTTCCCTGGAACTTCGGTAACAATGGCGTATTGGGCGCCGGCACCAGGGCGGAACAGATAGAACATGACCGGCGGGGCTACTTCGGTGTCGGCTATATCTACCAGCCCGACTGGAATGCGGCGAAGACCCTCTGTCTCAACCTGGTCAAGCAGAAGGTCGCCGGAAAGGACCTTGTCATCTTCTGTGGACACGGGTCGGGCGGAGGTATGTCGGTGATTGGTGAAGGTGCCGTGAGTGGCATGAACATCACCGCCAAGAAGGCGCGGCCCATCGTTATCGGCTTCGGCTGCTCCAACGGCAGGTATCTGGGCAGCAGCATCTCCCGCGCGTTCCTGAAGCATGGAGCCGGTGCATACATGGGAGCAACCGTGATGATCAACACGGCCGACCCTAGGCGCCACATCCGCAACCCCAGACTCCTCCAGTACTGGAGCAAAGGCAAGAGAATCGGCGATGTGTTCCGCGAATGGAAAATCGACTTGGAGAGCACCCATTTCCAGAGCCTTCTCGACCGTCGTCTCTTGTTTGCGTTCAATCTCTATGGCGACCCGAAGTTTGGAGGTAACCCATGATGAGCAGGTCCTGGCTTGGCGGCCTTGTTCTGTGTCTTGCCCTCGCGGTCGGGCTGGCTTCGGCTGCCGGCCCTCCGACATCAGTCAAGCTGACCATTCCCGATTACGAGGTGTCCAGAACCGGAGAGCTGGATGAGGTGACAATCCCGGGCGGGCAGATGCTGGACGTCGAAGAGGGCAGACCTCAAGTTCCTTGCTATGTCAAGGAGCTCGAATACCCCGAGGGATACCGGATTCAGGAAGTCACGATGAAGGCGCGGTCGGACATGAAGACCGACTCAGGCATGGAACTGCCGGTTGTCAATCTCGACACAGCAGCGATCGAGCCGGGCAAGATCAAAGAAGGCGTCTATCCGCTGGAAGATTACTCCTGGCGGGCCTTGTACAACGAAGACGGTGCAGTTGTACTGGCCATAGTTGCCTACCCGTTCTACTACGACCCGAAGACCACCATGGTCCAATTCTACAAGGAGTACGAGTTCGAGGTCAGCTATGTCAAGACCACAGTCGGCATCGGCGGCATCAGCCTGGACAAGGCGTTCTACGACCCGGGCGAGAGCGTCACGATATCGCTGCGACTCGAGAATCCGGGCGAACTCCAGGAAGTGACGGTCGCGGCGTCCGTCCACGAAGCTGTCGCTGAGGAACCTGTGGCAGACCTGGCCGCACAAACCTTGGAGCGGCTCGGGAAGATTGACTCGGTTTCGCTGCAGTGGTCCACTCAGGGTTTCCCAACCGGTGACTACTGGGTCAGAGCCGTGGTCAAGGACCCGGCAGGAAACGAGCTTGGCCGCGAATGGGCATCATTCGGCCTAGGCAATCCGCAGGGCGAGGTTACCGACTTCAAGGTCGAGCCCCGGCAGTTCAAGGTCGGTGACAAGCTGCAGCTTGCCCTCGGTTTCAAGAACACCGGTACCCGTGACCTTGCCGGCGAGTGCGTGTTCCGAATCATGGAGTCCGGCGGTATCGTCGATGAATTCAGGCAGGAGATGACGGATGTCGAGCCGGGCGCCTCGAAGACGTTCCGGCAATCATGGAACACCGTGGACGCTGAGAAGGGTGCAGTCTATCATGCGGTCGGGTTCGTCCGGTTCGAAGGAATGGCATGCGAACCCAGGAACGTGATGTTCAGCACGAACTTGATGCCGACCGCCAGTTTCGCTTTCGCACCTGACACGGCGGCTGTCGGGGAAGAAGTTCAGTTCGACGCCACTGGTTCGACTGACGAAGACGGGAAGATTGCGGAGTATCTTTGGGAGTTCGGCGACGGCGGCGGGGCGGCAGACAGCGTCGCGACGCACGTCTACTGGCAGCCGGGCGAATACGGCGTGCGGCTGGAAGTCATCGACAATGAAGGCGGCACCGGGATCGTGGTGGAGTCAGTCTCAGTCCGGGAATGAGCGGAAGCACCGCTGATATGTTACCGCCTGAAGGCGGGCAGAAGGGGAAGCTATGAAACACAGGTTGCGTCGCCTGATGCTGTTGTGTGCGGTCGGAGTCGGCATTGCCGGCGCGCAGGTGTCGGTCCGGCTGCACATGCCGCCGCCCGGTCAGTTGAACCTGGAGCAGCTCTGGTGGGTGGACCTGAACAACACCACGAGAGACACATTCCACGACGTCTGGCTGCACGGCGAGGTACGGGAGGCGAGACGCGGATTGGTCTACCGGGCCAACACGGTCAAGTTCGACCTGCCCCCGGGCAGGTTAGTGGTCAGGTACCGGAACATCCGGGTGAAGGACCAGTGGCATGCGCGGGGGTATGAAGCGTTCGTTCTCCGGGCGGGGAAGATTCCGGCCGGAGTCTACACCTATTCCGTAACCCTGGAACCGGACCTGGGCGGCGACACCGGCCACGTCACGGTGCAGAACCCGACACCGCCGAGGCTGGTGACCCCGAGGGATGGCGACACGCTCAGGATGGGGCTGCCGAATATGACGTGGACCCGCGTGGGCAACTACCGGGGCCGGGTCAGCTATGAGCTGGTCGTTGTCGAACTGCGGCCGGGGCAGACGAAGGAGCGGGCGGTACGGGCCAACCCGCCGTGGTTCAACCGGAGAGGCATTCCCGCGACGTTGTTCCGCTACCCGGTTGGCGGGCGACGCCTGCAGCCGCAGAAGCGGTTCGCATGGCAGGTGAAGGTGTATCTTGACGGGG
>CBDUZK010000187.1:0-4236 GCA_965371675.1 uncultured bacterium
GGACGGGACCGCGGAAGGGAAATGGCAAAGAACGCCGCCGGCCGCATGGTCCCGACCGAAGTCAACGGCCGGCCCGCGGTCCCGGACCAAGGCGTCGGTAAACACCTGCCCGACGGCCGGAAAGTCGGGCCCCGGATCGAATCCTGCGTCCATTACCCGGACAGCGGCGACAAGCGCGTCCCCGACCTCAAGACCGCGCTCAAAGAGGCCGGGTTGCGCGACGGCATGACCATCTCCACCCACCACCACTTCCGCAACGGGGACCTGGTCGCCAACCGCATCTTCGACGCCGCGGCCGAACTCGGAATCAAGGACCTCGTCTGGTTCCCGTCCGCGTCCTTCCCCTGCCACGAACCGGTCATTGAGCACATGAAGAACGGCGTGGTCCGCCGCGTCGAAGGCAGCATGAACGGCCCGCTCGGTGCATACTGCTCCCACGGCCACATGCACGGCCTCGGCGTGCTCCGGTCACACGGCGGCCGCTGGCAGGCAATCCAGGACGGCGAAGTCCACATCGACATCGCGGTCATCGCGGCCCCGACCGCGGACCCCTTCGGCAACGCCACCGGGGACCGCGGCCCGTCCGCCTGCGGCCTGCTCGGCTTCGCGCTCGCCGACTCCATGTACGCGGACCGCGTCATCGTCGTCACCGACAACCTCGTCCCCTTCCCCTGCATCCCATGGCAAATCCAGGGCAACAACGTCGACTACGTGGTCGAGATGGACCGGGTCGGAATCCCGGAGCGAATCGTCTCCGGCACCACCCGCATCACCCGCAGCCCGGACCGGCTCCTGATTGCCGAACTCACCGCCCGGTTCGTCAAAGCAGCCGGCATCATGAAAAACGGGTTCAGCTTCCAGGGCGGGGCCGGCGGCACCGCGCTCGCCTTCTCCATCTTCCTCCGCGACATGATGAAAGAGGCCGGGGTCAAAGCCCGGTTCATCCGTGGCGGCAGTACGACCTACACCGTGGACATGCTCGAACAGGGACTCACCGACTACATCCTCGACGGCCAGACATTCGACCTCGAAGGCGTCCGCTCGATGCGCGAAAACGAAGGCCACATCAACACCAGCCCGTTCACCAGCTACAACTTCCATGGCAAAGGCAACTTCGCCTCGATGCTCGATGCGGTCGTCCTCGGCGCGACCGAAGTCGACACCGGCTTCAACGCCAACGTCGTCACCCACTCCGACGGCATGCTCCTCCACGGCATCGGCGGCTGGCAGAACTGCCTCGCCTCCCGGTGCACCATCCTGCCGATACCCTCCTTCCGCGACCGGATCCCGGTCATCGTCGACGAAGTCACGACCCTCTGCGGCCCGGGCGAACTCATCGACGTCGTGGTCACCGAACGCGGCATCGCCATCAACCCCAGACGCGAAGACCTGCTTGAAGCGACAAAAGGCTCCGGGCTCCCGCTCCGCACCATCGAAGACATGAAAGCCGAAGTCGAAACCCTTTGCGGCAGACCGACGAAGCCCCAACTCGGTGACAAGATAGTCGCGGTCGTCAAATGGGTGGACGGCACGGTCATCGACTCAATCCGCCAGGTCCCGGAGTAGAACAGCCGGCATCGGCGACGCGGTCACCCGACGCTGAAGGCGACAGGATTAGAGACTGAGGACTGGGGAATCCCGGATTCCCCTCCCTGCTTTCGGCAGCCGAATGCCTCCACTACCAGTGACCTGATACCCCGACGACAGACCATTTCGGCCCAAAGTGCCGCAAAATGCGGCAAAAGTGACGGTAGCGAGTGCCCACCTCCCCGGCCCACCCGTCGCCCCCCGGGTCCTATGGGAGGCTCTTTGCGGGTTCCTTATTCGGGTCCTTTGCCAAGCCCTTTGTCGAGTCCTTTGCCAGGGCCTTTGCCAAGGCATTTGTATCATCCTCTGGCAGGTAATAACCCGGGTCCTCTGCCGGGTGATATGGCGGGTTCTGTGCGCCGTCCCACGTCGGGATTTGAGATTGTAGATTCGTGATTTTAGACTACGGAATCCGGCTCTCCCCCGCCCGTAGAATACGACTTGGCCTTGACTTTACGCTCAGGCCGGATACTAATAGGGAGTGTCGACGTTCACAAACTCGGGCCATATCAACAACGGGCCGTCCCAATCGCGCAAGCCCGCAAGCGTGCCGAAGGGACGAAAGCGGATAGGTGGGAAAGCGAAACATGCCCTAGGTATACTCCTGACTGCCCTGTTCCTCATGATGGTTGCGAACTGCAAGAAACCCGTGAGCTTCACATTGACCACCGAATACCACTGCAAGTACTGCGGAGCCCTGATGCAGTCTCTAACGGACTCGCTTACGTCTCCCAATAGTGACTTGGGTTCAATCAGACTCACACTCCAGAAGTCTAAAGCAGCACACGTTTCCGGATTCAAGGCGCGGACCATCAGTGCGGCGCTCGCGCGCGGTAAGAGCAGCCTGACGCGACGTGTGAGCGTGAGCACGTGCGACTTCTGTGGGAACTCCATCATCTCGGTCAAAACCGGGACCATATGGCGGTGCTCAAGCTGCAAGAAGGAATACCGCCATGACGTCTACACCAAGCGCATCAAGCGCAAAGACGCAGCGGCCTACTCGGTTACCAGGAAGAAAGGACTATGTGGGTCACGCGCATGCAGATTGAAAAAGAAGCATCCCGAGTGGAACCTTGCCGCCTGCGGGACAATCGCACAGGGCAAGATTCAGCTAGGATTTACGAAGGACCAGGTGGTCGGCGCGTGGGGCAGGCCGAACGATATCAACCGCACGGTAGGGTCTTGGGGGACTCACGAGCAGTGGGTCTACGACCGTGGCGCGTACAACTACCAGTTCATCTACTTCGAGAACGGGATCGTGACAAGCTGGCAGGACTAGAGAACGATGGGGAAGCTGGATGTGTAGGCGATGAGCGCCCGGAACTCCGGCGAGACAAGAGGTCAGTGCTTTCGCGGTTGGGCCTCCGTTGTGGTCACCTTCGGGTTGGCTGTCGCGGCATTCCTAACGCTGGGACAGATGTCGAAAAGCACACGGCTGACGGCGAAGCAAGTTGCCCTTACGAGGAACATGTTCGAGCTCCAGAGACGGCCATGGCTCTACGCAGACCTTGGTGTCACGCACTTCGACCCCAAGGCTGGCAAAGTCCACGTCGCCGTATCGTTGCAGAACGCGGGCGCGACTCCCGCAGTCGAAGTCGCGCTGATTCTTCACGCAATGCCCACATCTCGCGGGCCATTCTACGAGGGGAAACGGGTATCTGAAATCCCGTGGGCGCAGGGAGATATCTTCGTGGGCGCAGGAGAGACTCTGTCGATACCCTTGGGCTTCATCGGGTACCCCGCTGATATCACTGCCGACCACGACACCGCCTACATGCACATCTGCTGTTTCTACAGGGGACGAGACGCCCAAACTGGCTACTACTTCGAGCGGGCCGTAGCCATCACAGACGTAGAATGGCGCGAGTTGCCGAACGGACGATACATCTTCAAATCAGGCATGATATACAACGAGGTATACTTTGGCTCGGTCGACGGGGGGCTGATCTCCATAGACTGCTCTGTTAGTTTAGCCCCGAAACATGCGCAGATTCTCCCCTGACCGGTGACGCAAGCCCATTCACTCCCCACCACGAAGATTGGCAAGGAAGACCGACAGACGAAGTTGAGTGAGTAGGAAACAGTCAATGCGGGGACTAGACCCCAATCCTCCTTCCTACGAGGGAACGAGGTAGCCTTGGACTCTGCGGACCTGATGAAGATACTCCTGCCTCAGAATTCGCTAGGATACGTCGTTTGGGCGATAGTGTTGGGCACCATCATATGGGTTGGCTTCGACTCATCGAAGTTGATGAAGGGCATCCCTAAGGAAAACAGGAAGCGTATCGGCGGTTTCGAGAATCCTGCATCTTGGGTGATCGCCTGCATACTACTGTGGTTGGTATTCTTCCCTTGGTACCTGACCAAGAGGTCCAAGTACCGCAGCTCCCAGATGTCCGGGGAACGGTCTGAGATACCCAATAGCCCGAGGCAGTGCGTAACCTGCAAGAAAGACTACTATGGCGACCCGGACTGCTATCCGAACTGCGGTGCCGAAATCAAGAAGCTTCAATGCAAAGGAGGAACTGTGGATAGTCCGAAGGAACCGAATGAACAGGACCTCAGGAGACGTCAGATAGACGCCCTTGAGAAGATAGCCAGCAACATGAACACAATCGCCAACGTCGTCCTTATATGGTTCATCCTGTC
>CBDUZK010000188.1:0-4228 GCA_965371675.1 uncultured bacterium
CACCGGCCCTGGTGAAGGAATTCGGGTACGAGAACAAGCACCAGGTTCCCAGGTTGGTGAAGGTCGTTGTGAACGTCACAACCAAGGATGCGGTTCAGGACGCCAAGGTCCTCACTACGATTGCGGACGACCTCGCGAGAATCACCGGTCAGCGACCTGTCCGGACGCACGCGAGGCGCTCAATAGCGGCATTCAAGATCCGCAAGGGCATGCCGCTCGGGGTCAAGGTGACTCTCCGCGGCAGCCGGATGTACGAGTTCATCGACCGGTTCTTCAACTTCGCCGCGGCGCAGATCCGTGACTTCCAGGGTTTCTCGACTGATGCGTTTGACGGTCGTGGCAGCTACAGTCTGGGGTTGTCGGAGCAGTTGGTGTTCCCGGAGATTGAAGCTGCGAAGGTGAAGAAGGTTTTCGGCATGAACATCACTTTTCACACTACCGCCCGGCATGACGATGAAGCGCGGGCCCTGCTGGCGGCGTTGGGTTTGCCGTTCCGGAGGAAGTAGCACATGGCCAGAAGATGCTTGATCGTCAAGTCGAAACGCGAGCCCAAGTTCAAGGTTCGCCGGCACAACCGCTGCCTGCGTTGTGCCCGGCCACGTGCGGTCTACCGCAAGTTCGGTCTCTGCCGGCTGTGCTTCCGGGAACTGGCGCTCAATGGTGAGATCCCGGGCGTGCGCAAGGCGACTTGGTAGGAGGACAGGCGTGGATACGATTGCAGATATGTTGACCCAGATGCGCAACGGGATTGGACGCCGTCATCGGGAAGTCGATGTGCCGTTTGCCCGCATGAAGTACGAGATTGCGCGGGTCCTGCTTGAGGAAGGCTACATCAGCAATTTCCAGGTTACCGGTGATGGGGTGTCGAAGCGGATTGTAGTGACGCTCAAGTACAATGAGGATGGTTCCTCGGTTATCGAGGGAATCGAGCGCATATCGCGACAGAGCCGTCGGGTGTATGCAGGCGCTGACGACCTGCCCAAGATTCGGGGCGGTCTCGGTATCGCGATTGTATCGACCTCGCGCGGTCTCTTGACCGATCGGGACGCCCGGCGTGAGCGCGTGGGCGGAGAAGTCGTGTGCAAGGTCTGGTAGGAAGGTAACCATGGCGAAGAACTACCGTCCGATTCCGATCCCGGATGGCGTACAGCTCACGGTGAAGCCCGGACAGTTGGATGTCAAGGGCAAGCTGGGTGCATTGTCGGTCAACGTGATTCCGCGACTCGAGGTCAAGAACGACGGCAAGGAAGTGAACGTCGAGGCCGGGGCCGGTGTGCCCCGTGCGCAGGTCGGGACTCTCCGGGCGCATCTTCGCAACGCCTTCGTTGGAGTGAGCCAGGGATTCGAGAAGGCGGTACAGGTGCGTGGCATGGGCTATCGAGTTCAGCAGACCAAAGCCGGAGTGCAGATCCAGTGTGGCTATTCGCACGTGGTTGACTTCCCGATTCCCAAGAGCCTGACCTGTGAGATCAAGCAGTTGCCGAACCCGGACGACACCAAGCAGCAGATGTTTGAGATTGTCCTGCGTGGCATTGACCGGCAAGTCGTCGGGCAGGCGGCGGCTGAGATCCGGGCGATCAAGCCTCCCGATCCCTACAAGGGCAAGGGTATCAGGTATCGCGGTGAGATGGTCCGGCGGAAGGCCGGCAAGCGCGCGGTCGGTACTCAGGCCTAGACTGTTTTTCCCTGAACTGATTCGAGGGTGCGGCAGAGCCGCACCCTCGGTGTTTATCGAGCAGCAGACAGCGCCTAGTGACTGACTATCAGCTTATGCGTGGCGACCGTTCGGTTGCCGTCGGTTGACTTCAGGTCCGTCAGCATCAGGTAGACCCCGCGCGGCAGTGCCGTCAGGTTGACGCGCAGCCGGTGTCGTCCGCGGTCGACCGGCACGCCGGTCTGATGGTGAACCACGCGTCCCGCGACGTCGGTCACGAGCAGGTCGAGCCTTGACGGTCGAGCCAGGCTGAGTTCAACGTGCGTCCAGCCGTCGCGGACCATCGTCGGTACGATTCTCAGCCCCTTGAAGTCGACCGGTGGGGCGGCTGCCACGCCGGAACGGGTCGGCCGCGGTGGAGTGCCCGCCGGTACCCAGGACGGCGTTGGTACGAAGTACCAGAACTCAAACGTGCGATTGCCTTTGAAAGCATAGACCCGTCGCTGGGTCGGACACCAGGCCAGCGAGCCGCCGCGTTTGACCCGTTTCAATGACGGCCCGAGGCCGATCGGCTCGTCCTCAATCCAAGTGTCCTGAGTGATGTCGTAGCGATAGAACTGCCAGGTGTTGCCACCCTTGAAGGCGTAGATCGTGTCGCCCCCTGCGTAGCAGAGCGCGCCGCCATCTTTGACCTTGCGTCTGTGTCCGCCGAGATCGAAAGGCATCGGCATCAAGGTGTCCCAGTAGTCGGTCTGGATGTCGTAGCGATAGAACTCGTTGTAACGTGCCTTGAGCGCGAAAACGTGACCGTTGTTGTCAGTTGTGACGCAACTGCCTGCCTTGTAGCGTTTGCGTCTGCGTCCAGCCGGGGCGTTGGTGTGGAATATCCACGTGTCGCCTTCGATCCAGTACCCGAGGAACTCAGTCGTGTTGGCGCCCTTCAGCAGCCATACGAAGCTGGAGTCCCCCTTCGGGTGGAACGCAAGTCCGGAGCCGTACTTGATCCGTTTGCCGCGTACGCCACGCGGGACGCTTTCAAGCTCGGTCCACGAATCACCGCCGACGCTGTACTTCCAGAACTCGGTGGTGTTGTAGCCCTTGACCGCGTAGACGACGTCCGCGCCGTTGTAGCAGAGTGCCGCACCTTTCTTGACCGCGCGGCTGCGCCACCTCCAGGGCGGTCGGGGAATCGACTCGCGCATCTGCCAGCTCTGGTTGTCGACATCGAACCGCATGAAATCCGTCGTGCGGTTGCCCTTCAATCCGTAGATGTACTTGGGTGGGACCCACGTGATGCAGCCACCGTGGTTGACCCGGCGGGCCCTCGAGCCCAATGGCACGTCGGTAGTCTGGAACCAGCCCCAGACACCGACTAGGAAGCGGATGTAGGCTGTGTCGTTCTGGGGGTTCACGTCCGACACAAGCGCGGTAGAGCAGCGCGCTTCGTGCCAGCCTTCGGTCAGTGTGACCGTGGCGAAGGCCGGGTCTGTATTCGTTCCGGGGGGCAGGGCGGACACGAGGACGGAGTCGTGGTATTCCTGAACCCCGGTGGAATCGAAGATGTGGAAGTGGGTCCAGAACGTCTCGGTGTTGATGCCGTAGTTATGCACGTAAGCTTTCGGCGTGATGTTCGTCGTCCGGACGCGCAACGGCGGCGAGACGATTGCGACGACGCCGACGTCATGGTCGCGCAGTGCGACAATCGTGGTGTCGAACCGGCGGTCGTTTGCGGGGTTCTGGTCACTGACGAGGTCGGTCCAGGCAATCAACCCGTAGGTTCCGGTATCCAGGCTTGTGGTGGTGAATGTGACCTGCGTTGTTTCCCCGGCGTCGAGCATGACACCCGGCAGGTAGCCCCGGTAGGTTGTGTCCGTCCCGTCGAGTATGCGGAAGTGTACGTCGAACGTCTCGGTGCCGATTCCGTAGTTGGAGATCACGGCTATCGGGGTTACGGTGTCGGGCCGCATGGTTGCCGGCGGGCGGAGGATTTCGATGACGCCCACATCGTGGATAATCTCGAACAGTCGTGGGTGCCAGTAGCCAATCCATCCGATCATGTTGCCGGATATGGACGTTGCCCGACCGATGGTGGTCTGGTGAAAGCTGCCGTGTTGTATGTAGTTACCGCCGGAGGGCGATGTCATCTCTGTCCCACCCTCGTCAATGACCCATTCGGGGAGGCGATAGTGCTGCGCGACCGCCACGGCAACCAACAGCAGCAGCAGTGGTAGTGCGCGCTTCATCTTGTTCTCCCGGGATGAAGCACGCTACCGGGTCGGGCTGGCCGTGGGGGCCGAGGAGCCGACGTAGGTACCGACATGTCCGGGCGGTGTCGGGGCCACGGGGAAACGCAGGTCCTGGTCACCCCGGCGCGAGCCGACGACGCGGTAGGTGAACGCGGCGTTGGAGGTACCACCCCGGAGTTCGTGAACGTCGAAGCCGTCAGTGTCGGTCTTCACGTAAACGCCGTTGCAGTCGTCGTTGAGGGTGACGAACACTTTGAGTCCGTGTTCGTCCTCGACCGCGATGCAGTCAACGAACAGGGGGTCGAGGTCCACTCGACAGTGACCGTCC
>CBDUZK010000189.1:0-4191 GCA_965371675.1 uncultured bacterium
GCCGAGGCGGCCATCACCGGCGTGGAACTGGAAGCGGAGTATGCGACGAAACGGCTGGGCGCGCGTGCCGGGTTCAACTGGTCCGACGCCCGCTCGGACGGCGAACGGCTGCTCTACCGGCCGCAACTGACCGGCCGCGCACAGGCCTGGGCACACAACGACTTCGGCCCGGTCAGAATCCGGGTCGCCCTCGGCGCCGACTACGCCGGCGACCGGCTGACCGACGCGGTCTTCCCGGATACCGTGCCCAGAACCCTGCCCGGTTTCACGCTCGCGAACGTCGAAACCAGTATCAGCCCACGCTTCGGCCGGGTCTTCACTACTATCCGGTTCGGGGCCCGCAACCTGTTTGACCAGCGCTACCAGACGGTAGACCAGTACCCGACGCCGGGACGGAGTCTGTACGTGGAACTGGAAACCGGGCTCTAACCCCCGGACGAATCAGCCGGGACGGTCACGGAATCGAACGGGACGTCCGGCGGCCGGAGGACGAACTCAATCTCGTCGCGGCACGCGGCCATGACCCGGTCGAACTCGGACCGGTACTTCTTCGGCACCGGGTCGGCGCGCGGCGGAATCACCTTGAGCGGGTTCACCGGCGAACCGTTCCTGCGAATCTCGAAATGGAGATGCGGGCCGGTCGACATCCCGGTCGAACCGACGTACCCGATTGTCTGCCCCTGCCGCACCCGGCGGCCCTGTTTCACGCCCGAGCCGTAGGCCCGCAGGTGCCCGTAGCGCGACCTGAGCGCGCCCTTGTGCCTGATCTCGACCAGCTTCCCATACCCGTTGACCCAACCCGCAATCGTGACCACGCCGTCCGCCACCGCGCTGACCGGGGTCCCGCGCGGCGCGGCATAATCGACCCCGTGATGCTTGCACCTTATCTTGCGGATCGGATGGAACCGCATCCCGAAATGAGACGTAATCTTCGCGAACTCAAGCGGGGACCGCAGCACGGTCTTGCGCAGAGACTGGCCCCGCTCGTTGTAGTAGTCCCAGTGCCCGCGCGGGTCCTTGTAGTAGAACCCCCAGGTGTTGTCGGTCCGGCCCCGGTAGTGCACCGCGTGCACCCGGCCGTACTTGTAGAACACCGTGTCCACGTACAGCCGGTCGAACACCAGTTGGAACGAATCCCCGTCGCTCGACTCGGTGAAGAAGTCGACGTCGTAGCGCAGGATGTCGGTGAACGTCATCACCAGCCAGGCCTGCTCGCCCAGGCGGAGCAGTGAATGCCAGATCGACTCCCGGACCTGGCCGGCGACGACCGCCCGCACCGTGTCCACCGGCAGCAGCTTCTTCACCGCGACCGCGCCAATCGAATCAAACCGGACGTCGTACCGATGGGCCAGGTCTTTGTGATAACTCAGCCCCACGAGTCGAAACCCGCGGTAGCGAAGCGTGACTGAATCGCCCGGCCGCAGCCGGCGGAAGTTGAAGTCGGTCTCATGCAGGGCGGTGTAGGCCTGGTTCATCTGCCCGCGCGAAATCCCGAGCCGGGCGAGCATGGTCGAGAACAACTCGCCCTGGCGCATCGTGTCCCCGGCCACGTAGAGCGATTCCGCGCACGGTAGGGCCGGGCCGCACGGCACGCGCCCGGTCTTCAGACCCCAACGCAACAACAGGACGACCGCCACCAGGACAACGAGCACCGCCAGCACGGTCACGGTCGGGGAAACGGTGCGACGTTTCTTCGGGAGTTCTGACTCGGGCTGGAAGTCGAACCGGTCGTCGCTCACCGGCTACTGCTCCGAATCCGGTTCCACCTCTCCCAGGACCTCGATCTGGTCCGGGTCCTTGACGATCATCTCGGGCGCGCCCCTGTACTCCTTGATGATCCCGCTGATTCGGACCAGCTTGCCCTTGTAGTACTCCTTCGCATCACCCGGGAATCGGGACAGCTCGGTCACGAATATCGCGACCGAAAACGTGTTCCGGTAATCCTCGTGGAAGTTGAGGAACAGCACCTTGTCGGACTGGTAGGTCCGGACAATCACACCTTCCACAATCGCCAGTTCGCCCATATGCTCGTCCGCCATCGCCCATGAGATGATGCCGGAATCACCCGGGTTCTCCCGCGCCAGCCGGTCCTTGATAATCTGCACGCTCGGTGGGGTATACACGTTGAACGACCACAACCCGCGACCGAGCCGGGCCGCAAGCTCCTCCAGCACCCGCAGGGTGTCCTCGTACTTCAGGCTGTCCTGATACAGCCGCACCGGGGCATAGCCCCGCTCGACCATCAGGAAGGTAACGCACGTGTCGCCCACCCACACGTAGCGCAACAGGCGACCGAAATGGTCCTTGTCCTGCCGGTCCGGTTCGAGCCGGACCATCCGGCCCATGATGTACTTCCCGAGTATCTCGGTGGCGACGTCCCCGCCCGGCTGGTAACTCTCGGCCGCGTCGATGCCGAGCATCCGCACGTGCTGGCTGTCCGACGTGAGAAACGTATCACCGTCGTTCACCTTGATGACGCGGACCACCTCGTCCGCGCGGGCCAGCCCGACCACGACAAGAAGGACTGCTGCGATTCTCAACACGATTATCTCCCTGGTTGATTCAGAAGCCAGAGTCTAGCGGCCACGGACCCGACATCAACCATGCGGGGCCGCCTCCCCGGCCGCGACCGGCAATACCAATGCCCGCGCAATCATCGCCCGCCACTCCTGCTGCTCCTGCTCGAACCCCGGCCTTTCGGCCGGGGCCACCTGCGCGTGCCGGCTCGGCAGCACCGCGAGCGGGTCCACGTGGCGACCGTTGCGCAGGACCCCGAAATCAAGATGGAACCCGGAAGACAGGCCGGTGGACCCGACGTACCCGATGACGTCGCCCGCGCTGACGGTGTCTCCCCGCCGCAGGCCCTTCGCGTACCGGGCCAGGTGCGAATAGCGCATAATCAGCCCGTCCCGGTTGCGGACCTTCACCGTGCGGCCGTACCCGCCGGACCAGCGACGGATGACGACCGACCCGCCGACCACCGCGCGCACGGGCGTGCCGTACGGAACCTCGTAGTCCAGCCCCTGGTGCCGAATCCGACGCCGCAGGATCGGGTGCATCCGCAGCCCGAAATCCGACGTCCTGCGTCCCCCGGACACGGGCGGGAAGTCGAGCAACCGGCCGAGCGAACGCCCGGCGGAATCGCAGTAGAAACCAGTCGACTCCGCCCGCTGGAAATAGAACGCCCACGCATCCGCCCGCTCACCACGGTAGTGCAGGCAGTGAATGTCGCCGTACGCGTAGAACGACGTGTCCACGGTCAGACGGTCCACCACCAGTTGAAACGAATCGCCCGCTTCCACTCCGCGCACGAAATCCACGTCGTTGCGCAGGATGCTGGTGAAGCTGGCGACGAGTCTCGGGTCCGCGCCGCAGGCCACCATCGACTGCCACAGCGACCCGTGCACCGCGCCGGCGATGACGACCCGGGCCGTATCAATCGGCGACGTGGTGCGCGCGGCTGTCGCGCCCGCGGAATCGAACCGCACCTCGTACGCGGTCGCCCGGTCCACGTGATAGGCAACCCGGACCAGGACCGACTCCCGGTAAACGGCCGTCGCCGAATCACCCGGCTGGAGCCGCCGGAAGTCGAAATCGGTCAGCTCCAGCGCTGCCTGGGCATGCGCCGCCTGCTCCGATGCGACGCCCAGCCGAGCCAGCAGGCCGCCGAGCAGCTCCCTGCGATGAAGCGAAGCCCCGACGAACTCGCAGGGCACGGTGTCCTCCACCGCGACAATGGAATCGACCGGCACCTGCTCTCCCGGTTCCGCGCGTCCGCGCCCCACGACCAGCCAGGCGGTTGCCACGGCAACCAGCACCAACACGACCGCGACCACAATCCCAACCGGCGACCGGCGCTTCGATGGCCGAACGTATCGCACCTGCTGTCCTGGATGGTCGGGTCGGGAACGCGGCAACTGCTGCCTACTGGAGGATTTCGATCTGCTCCGGGTCGTTGAGAATCATCTCGGCCGCGCCGTTGTACTCCTTGATCAGCCCGGTGACACGCACCACCCGCTTCTTGTAGAAATCCTCCGGGTACGGCGGGAACTTCGCAAGGTCCCGCGGGAACACGACCGCCTTGAAGTGGCGCCGGTAGTCCTGGTGGAAGTTCATGATGAACACCTTGTCCGACTTGTAGGTCGCGACCACGGTCCCGACCACGCGGATAATCCGGCCGTAGTACTCCTC
>CBDUZK010000190.1:0-4147 GCA_965371675.1 uncultured bacterium
GTCCGGTTTCCGTCCAACCCGTGCTGTCGCGGTGGGCGTAGCGGACGTACATGGTTTCACTGGACCAGCAGTCCAGCCATGTCACCCATGTGCCGCCTGCCGAGTCACTGCAGACCGAAGGCCAGTAGCCCAGCGAGCTGCCTGGAATGAACTCCGGGCTCTCCCAGGAGTTTCCGTTCCATGTCGCAGAGTACAGGCCGATGCCGCTGGACAGCGCGCCGGTCCACACGGACCTGACCTTGCCGTGCGGTGGAGCAGTGATAATCGGGGTATACGGAACGAACCACGCAAGGAACCGGGTGACAAGAGCCGGGGTCGTCCATGAGTCGGTAGCGCAATATGAGGAGAGGATTGATATCGAGTCGCCCGGCGGCTCGGCCCTGCACCAGATTGCCCAGATGCCCTGTTCCGGGTCCGAGGTCACACTCGATCCGGTTCCCCACCTGCTGGGGTCACTGGTGATGAAGTCAGGAGTAGTCCAGGAATCGCCTTGCCGGCGGCTCCAGACGCAGAAGGCGGAATCGGGGTAGTGTCGGGTGACGTCCCACACAGCCCAGGGATTCAGGTCGGCGTCGACGGCCGTCTCCACGAGCCTGATGTAGGCTGTATCGCTGGTGATCGACTCCGGTTCGGACCACGACCCATTGCAGAAGCGTGACGCCTTCAGGATGTACTGCCCCGAGACCCGTTCCCTACACCACACCGTCCACAGAGACGTGTCCCGCGCGTCCATCGCGTGGTAGGCCTGACGGACGACCGCGCCGCTGTCCGGCGCCAGCAGACGCGGAGGGGACCAGCCGACCGGGTCCGCTTCGGCGGGGAGAGGCAGTAGGATGGAAACGAAAAGAAGAAGGATGAGGGATGAGTGGTGAAGGGCGAAGCCGGGACCGGCAATTTTCAATCTCATCGAATCAGTGTAGGGCTGCCGTGGAGCTTGTCAACTTTGCTCCGGCAGCACTCCCGCACGCACGTGCCGCCAGATGGCTCAATTGGGTTCCCTGGAGTTGGCTTGCGACAGAAGTCTGATAAGAAGGAGGGCGGGCGTCATGCCCGCCCTCCGCTCACAGGGGCTCTCCGCTAGCGTGCGGCAGTGAATCGCAACATGCCGTGCGTGTCGTTCGTGCTGTACCTGAGGAAGTAGCTGCCGGCCGCGAGGTCGCTGAGTCCGCAGAGCCTTGAGAAGTCGATGGTCTGGTTTCCGCACTTCAGCATCACGTTGCGGACCGTAGCCAGAGCGCGTCCCGAGGCGTCGTACAGTGACATTGACAGTTCCGTCGGTCGTGGTGCCTGGGCGATCACTTTCACGTCTCCGACTTGAACTGGACGCATCGACAACCGGAGTCTTCTTGACACGGGCTCGCTCCCGTGAGTTCCCCCGCCATCGCTGTGGTGGACCATGATGAGTCCTTCTGCCGGTCGGTACCAGTCCTTGAAGGCGCTGACGAGGATTGAGCCGACACTCGGAACCATGATGGGCCGGAAGATGACTTCGCCGTTCGGGTCAGTGGGTGCCGAGCAAAGCAGTTCGGGTTCTGATATGCCGGCCTTGTAGAGCCCTACCCATGCCTGTTCAACCGGGGCGCCCTGGAAGTCCAGAACGGTAGCTTGAATCGTGGTTGGGGTCTCCCGCGGCATGACTTCGGGCGAGACATCCAGTTGCAGGTCGCCGAGGTACTGGGTCCACACGTTTACGGTGGGGTCGCCAAGCCAGTGCAGGGCACAGTAGCTGTACAGGTCATACCAGTGTCTGCATTCCCTTCTGACTTCAATCTTGGCTTCCTTGAAGTTCTCGCCGACCCACAATCGGTCGCGGCCTTGAGTGCGTTCGTATGCACCTACGTTCAGTTCCTTGTCCTGATACTTCATGGGAGGGGTGATACCGAATCCAGAGTTTGCTGCAACTCCTACGGCTCCCCCGTGGGGATTCTCGATCCAAGCTTCTGCGAGCCCTTCAGTTTCCCCCTGTCGTTCTCGGATGAAGCCATTGCCGCAGGCCATGGAGTAGACGATTGGGGGCCAGGTGCAGTTGTTGAGTCCGTATACCTCGTTCGTACCCCAGTGGATACCCCAGTCGACGCTCCATATGTCACCGTGCCCGAAGAAGTTCACGGTCCCGACGCCCATCTCGTCGCCTTCAAGGTACTCGACGATTGTCGCGTTGCTGTGCTCTGGGTCTTGGCCGTCCGCCATCCAGATATGCGGTTCCGGTGGCGGCGGCATCTGGCCGAGTACAAACTCCTTCTCGTCTCGCCCCCCAGGTTGTCCCCCGTATTGATCTAGAACGAACAGCAACCAGTGTTTCATCCATTGCTCGTCGATGTACCGCTCGTAGTGGAATACCTTGTCGACATAGGCCGACACCGTCTCAGGGTCCGTGGAGGCAAGTCTGCCGACGAGGATGTCCTCGACGCTATCGTCCAGTTCTTCGTCGTCTGTGACGCAGCCGTACCAGGTGTTCGAGCCCATCTTCAGCGGGTACTCCGCGGGGGGCGCGCCTAGCGGACAGCTCGTGGGCCAATCATCAGGAGCCGGGATGGTGTTGTCATCACCGACCAGGAGAACGGCCGTCTCCCAACTTGGGGAGTAGTGGTCGGCGAGGTAGTTGCGTATCTGATACTGCTCGGGCGGGAAGTCAACCCCCACGACCGGCGTGTAGACTTCGAGTCCGCGCAACGTCTTCCAGATGCGAAGGGGTTCAATCGCATCCTTGAGTTCCTGTGAGTTGTCGCCCAGCACGATGATGAAGTGGTCCTTGTAGCCGAAGTCAATGTCGATGCCGAGACAGTCGAAGTTGGAGACGACATTCGTGTACGCATCGTGGCGGGACTTCGCTACCGCCGGCGGGAGTGCGTTTCCGCCGGGCGGGTGCCCGACCTCGCCGGGCAGGTGTTCGTTTGCCCCACCAAACGTTACCTTCAGGATGATATGGGTATAGACTGTAAGCTCGCGGGCACCAGGGATGTAGCAGAACGGGACAACGCCCGCCACGTCGGTTCCCAGGTCGCACCAGACGCCGAGTTCGTCCAGGAACTCGGGGGGAAGCGGGTAGGGGATGGAGGATTCGTAGAACGCCATGTCGATGGCGAAGGGAGGAGGGGGCGCCGGTGGATAGGTCCAGATGAGGCCCGGCTGCGCAGGGTAGACAAGGTACTCGGGTAGCACGACCTCACCTTCACACTGCGCCGTGACACTCGTTTGTGCGCCAGGGGCGTAGCCTACGATTCGGGACACGAACGGAAGCTCCGGTAGGCCCTCGTCTCCGAGTGTGCCTTCATCGGGGAAGCTGAGTCGTTGGTAGACTTCTCCCTCCACTACGGTGTCGCTGACCAGCATGCCGTGGATTTGGATGTCGTAGAGGACATGATTCTGATCTCCACCCATGATTTCGACGGAGGGCGGAACAGCTTGCGGCGTACCGTCAAAGCTGAGCCAGACCGGCTCTCCATGAATAACAACGGCCAGTAGCGCAATCGCCATGACCGTCACTGCAGTGCGTGATACTCTAGGCATGTTTTCTCCTTTTGAGATACGGACGTTTCCTTGCAGTAGTTTGAAGAGGTCCCGCGCGCTGGCGGGCCCAGCAGCCTGCGATGCTTTCCCCCGATGGGTTGCCTATGCGGGGTCTCAGGGACGCATCACCCGTCTTCTGTGCCTCTACCTTCGTCTGGCAGTCTTTGCTGTCAATCTTCATGGCGGGGCAAGACAAGAAGTGTTGCGGGCAACAGGCCGGGCGCGAGAACCTTCCTCATGGCCTATGCTGATGCAGGAAAACAGGAAGTCAAGCGGGCTACGGGCAGGGGAGGGCGAGGAACCAGGAATGAGGAATGAGGATGGAGGAGTGCTGAGTGAAATCCGGATTCTGCGGGCACGGGAGAGCCGGATTCCGCCACCTGAAATCACGAATCTGCAATCTCAAATCCGGGCATTGGACGGCGCACAGGGCGGGACAGAGGATGGGACCGAAAGCTGGGCCGAAAGCCGGAGCGGGAACGGGACCCGGGCCGGGACCGAGGCCGGGACCCAGGCCGGAACCCGGGTGAGAACCCGGGCCGGGACCCAGGCCGGAACCCAGGTGAGGACCTGAGCCGGGATCCGGGCCGGGACAGGAGCCGGGACTCGGGACCGGACCCGGGCCGGGTCAGAGGCC
>CBDUZK010000191.1:0-4081 GCA_965371675.1 uncultured bacterium
CGTGGATGCGGAGCCCGGGTTCGGGTTCGCCCTCGACGCGCGATTCGGTGCGATGGGGCAGGTAGCCTTCGTCGCGCAGTTCCCGTTCGCAGCGGATGAAGTCCGGGAGGACGTTGTCGAACACCCGGCGCGCGACCTGTTCCCAGAACGCGGGCAG
This sequence comes from uncultured bacterium, assembly GCA_965371675.1. Taxonomy (GTDB): domain Bacteria; phylum Hydrothermota; class Tepidihabitantia; order Tepidihabitantales; family Tepidihabitantaceae; genus DSBX01. The sequence goes on from CBDUZK010000191.1 coordinate 158, forward strand.
CCCGGCGCCGGCCAGCGCGCGGTCGAGTTTGGCCCGGGCCCGGTCCGGGACCTGTTCGAGCGGGACCGGGCCGTCGGCGTACAGTTCTTCGAACACCTTGTGGACGAGCAGTCCCCACTGGGCCGCGTCGATTTCGAACGCGGGTTCGGGTGGGGTTTCGAGTTTCATCACCCGTTCGATGTAGAACAGGAACGGGCAGCGGCGGTAGCTTTCGAGCCCGGTGACGCTGATTGACTTGTCCGGGCCGAACCGGGCCGCGAGTGCCTGCAGCACGTCCGCCCGGCCGTTGAAGTCGACCGGTCGAGCCAGGTCCATGAGCGGTACGTTGTTGCGTTCGCCTTCGGATTGCCGGAGTTCCCCGGGGGAGAGGATTGCCGGGTCGGGCCGGACCGGCACGGGCGTGGCTTCGAGGAAAGGGGTGGGCAGGATGAGGTTGTCGCCATCCGAGTTGTGGTAGGAGAGGAACGGTTCGGACGGGCTGCAGCGCAGGGTGCGGGCGAAGTGGAAACGCTGCCAGTCGCGGTGGTGGTCGATGTCGGGCATGCCCAGCTTCCGGCGCAGTCGGTCGGGCAGGATCGGGTCGGTCGGGTACCGGGCGGGGAGGTCGGTCTCGGTCAGTCCGCCGAAGTACAGGTGTTCGGGTTCGAGGCCGAGCGTTTCTTCCATGCTGACCACGGTGATGCCGGATTCGCGCCGGCCCGCGGTGTCGCGGGTGCGCAGTCCAACGAGGTAACGGAGCGTGCGGATGAACTCCGGTCCGGTGGTCACGAGCGGGCCGGCCGCGTGGTCGAGGTCGATGAGCGCGTCGAGGACTTTGTAGAGCGCGCGTTTGTCCTCGCGCAGTTCGTGTTCGGTTTCGTCCTGTCCCATTTCGAGAACCGTAGGTCGGAACCTGACCGCTCCGAGAAACCGCTTCATGGCCCGCGCGTGTTGTCCGAGCGTGGTCCGACGCTTGTCATCTTTGAGCAGGATGGCCTGGGCCAGGCCGAGCGCCTTTCGGACGCGGGTCTGGAGATCGCGTGCGCGTTCCCGGTCGGTTTCGTCCGGGTACCGCTCGGCCGCGAGCAGACGCTGACCGATGTTCAGCCAGTTGCGGCGACCCTTGATGATACCGGCCCGGCGGGACGCGAGGTTGATTGCGGCCGCGACCTGTTCCGGTTCGGCGTCACCGGTGTCATCGGGCAGGCGCAGGAGGTCCGGGAACCAGGGCGAGGACAGGAAGGCCGCGGTCGCCAGTCGTTCGTAGTCGTTTTCAAGCGCGCGCAGCAATTCCATTGTCGCGATAATCGGCGGCGATGTGGTCAGGCGTGGGTTCGGGTAGATGCTCGCCGGCAGGCCGTAGCGGGCGAAGACGCGCTCGACCAGCGGTGCGTACCGGGACAGGCGCGGGAACGCGACGACGGTGCGGTGCAGTTCCGGGGCGGAGTCGAGGAAGCGGCGCTTGATGTGGCGGGCGATACCGGCCACTTCTTCTTCGATTGTCGGGAATGCATGCAGTACGGGTTCGAGTCCGGGTTGAGCCGGGACGTCTTTGTGCTTGAACCCGCCGACCCGGTCGAGGAAGGAGCGGAACGCAGTCGGGACCGCGCCGGTCGAATCCGGTCCCGCGTCATGGGTGAGCGCGAGCGTGTGTTCGGCGTGCTCGATGAGCGCGGCAAGGAATCGTTGTTCGCGCCGGTCCGGCGCGAGGAAGCTGTCGAGGATGAGGACCCGGGGTCCGGGCCAGTGGTCGAGCAGTCTTGTGGCCGAAGCAAGGACGTCTTCGCGGTCGGCCCAGTTGAGTTTCACTAGGAGTTGTTCGTAACGCCCCATGGTAGTCAGCGCTTCCAAGGCGCGGCGCAGCGGTTCGTCGAACCCGGCCAGTTCTTCCTGGAACGTATCGGCGAGCCGGTCCCGGTCTTCGGCCGGGACGTGGCGCTTGATGTCGGTGATGAAGTCGCCGACCGCGCGCGCGTAGCCGAGCGTTGCCTTCGGGGCTGTGTCCCTGAGCAGGTGGTGGACGAGCAGGGGTTTGAGTTCGGACGGGAACGGGCGTTGGGTGCCGCCCTGCTCGTGGATTTCAGTTGCGAGTGGGCCGAGGGTGTGGAACCGGGGCGCGAGCAGGGCCGGCCGGTCGACCAGTCGGGCGAACCGGAGCTGGGTGTCGCGGAGCTTGCGGGGGCTGGGGGTGACGTAGAGGATGCCGTCGCAAGCACCGTCCGGGACGAGCGCTACGGCTGCTTCAAGCAGCCGGTCGGTTGCGCCCCGCGTGCCGAATGGCCCGACAAAGAGGGTGCGGGGCAAGCGTCGTAGTTGTCGTTGCTAGTCGGACTTGCCCTGCGTCCTGGCGGCTTCCCGCCGGCGCAGCTTGCGGCGCTTCAGCTTCACCGACTTGAGGTGGAGCTTGCGCTTAGCTTTGGTCTTGGTTCTTGACATCTGAGTCCTTTGTTTGGAACACTAAGGGTATACCCGGTCGAGCAGGCGCGGGAACGGGATGGTTTCGCGGACGTGGTGTACACCGGCTATCCAGCCGACGGTGCGTTCGAGACCGAGGCCGAACCCGGCGTGCGGGAACGAGCCGTAGCGGCGCACGTCCACGTACCACTGGAACGCCTCCTGCGGCAGGCCGTGGTCCGCGATGCTCTGTTCGAGCAGCTTGATATCCTCCTCACGCTGTCCGCCGCCGACGATTTCACCGTGACCTTCGGGCGCAATCACGTCCACGGCCAGGGCGAGGCGCGGGTCCTGCGGGTCGCGCTTCATGTAGAACGCCTTGATTGCGGCCGGGTAGCGATGTATGAGTACCGGCCGGTCGTGCTGCTCGCCGAGAATCGTCTCGTCTTCGGCCCCGAAGTCGTCGCCGAACTCGATGTCCCGGCCGTTCTGTTTGAGCAGGTCGATTGCCTCGGTGTAGCCCAGGCGCGGGAACGGCTTCTTCACGGCTTCGAGCTTGGTGATATCGCGTTCGAGGATTTCCAGTTCGGCCCGGCGCTTGTCGAGCACGCGCTCGACCATGGCCGCGAGCATGTCCTCGACCAGGTCCATGTCCCCGGTCAGGTCCATGAATGCCACTTCCGGTTCGAGCATCCAGAACTCGGTCAGGTGCCGCCGGGTTTTGGACTTCTCGGCCCGGAAGGTCGGGCCGAAGCAGTAGGTCTTGCGCACCGCGGCGCACAGCGGCTCGTTGTAGAGCTGGCCGGACTGGGCAAGGTAGACCGGCTCGCCGTAGTAGTCGACGTTGAAGAGCGTGGTCGTGCCTTCGCATGCGGCCGGGGTCAGGATCGGCGTGTCGCAGCACAGGAAGTCGTGGTCATCTAGATAGTCGCGGAACGCCTTGATTATCTCGCTCCGGATGCGAAGCACAGCGAACTGGCGCTGGGAGCGGAACCAGAGGTGGCGGTGCTTCATCAGGAAATCGACCCCGTGCTCCTTGGGTGTAATCGGGTAGGGCTCGGCAGCGTGGATGACCTTGAGGCCGGTCGCGGTCAGCTCGTAGCCCCCGGGCGAGCGCTTGTCCCCGCGGACTGTGCCGGCCACCGCGACCGATGACTCCTGCGGTACGCTGTCGGCCAGTTCGAACACATCCTTTGGCAGGTCGTTCTTCAGGAATACGCACTGGATAAGGCCGGTGCCGTCACGCAGAAGCAGGAAGCGAATCTTGCCGGACGAGCGTTTCGTATACACCCAGCCGGTCAGCGTCACGGTTTCGCCTTCACGGCCGCCGATGCGTTCAACGGTGGTTTCCTGCTGCATGCGGGGATTGTATCGGCACCGGTGAGTCAGTCAAGGCAGGGCCGGTGCGCTTGATTGAGGGTGTGGTTCGGTTTAGGATTGTCGGGCATGATTGATGTCACGCTGACGGTTGCCGGCATGGCGGGCCAGGGCGTGAAGTCAGCGGGCGCAATCCTGACCCGGCTGCTGGCCCGCGACGGGTATCACGTGTTC
>CBDUZK010000192.1:0-4080 GCA_965371675.1 uncultured bacterium
CCGATGTACTTGCCGTGGTTGTCCCAGCCGTTGCTCAAGGGAATGGTATCGTAGCCCAGGGCCGAGAAATGGCTCAGGGTCAGCGGGTCGGTGCCAGCCAAGTAGCCGACATTCTTACGCATAGCTCCTCCTTAGTTGTTTCTCGGTAGTATACCAGCAGGATGCGGATTCCGCAATCGGGAATCTACAATCGCAGCGGGACCGGATTCCGCAATCGTCGGGCGGGGAGAGGAGAGGACGGTCAGCGGTCAGTCGCCGGGGACATTCTCCAAGACCCAGAGCTCTGCACCCCCAGCGGGTTTGATGAAGCCGGTCGTCAGGCGCTGGGCCGTGAAGACCAGCTTGCTTCCGTCCGGGGACCACCGGGGATGCGACAGCCCTGACTGGTAGTATGGCTTCGCGTTCAGCCATGTCGTGTCTCCAGTCTGCATGTCGAGAATCCAGATGTCAGTAGACCCGAATCGCCCATCAAGGGTGCCGGCCAGGCGTTGTCCCGCCGGGTCGACAGCCGGCTTTGGGCCGTAGCCGTGCTTGGAGATAAATACCACGGAATCCGACGGCGTGAGGTCGAAGTGGGTTCGAACAGTCGGCAGTTCCGGTCTGTCGTCCGTTCCGTCCAGGCGAATGCTGCGGACCCCGTCGCTGGCCGATGCGTAGAAGATACGAAGCGTGTCCTTGCGGCTGAAGACAACGTCGAGGATATCGGTGCGTCCGGTCCTGAGTGTGTCGTGGCGCAGGGTCTGAAGGTCCAGGATCACCAGTTCGCCGTACTCGTTCCATGCAGGCCTCGTCACCAGACCCAGCTTTGACCCGTCATGTGAGACATCCAGTGCGCAAAACTCATCCTCTGACAGTCGGCGGCGAGGGGAACCCGTAGCGGTGGCATTCCACGGCGAGCCTCCGGCTTCTAGATAGTAGAGAGGTTCTTCAGTCCTGAGGTAGTACAGCACCTGTCCGTCGGGAGACCAGGACGACGCGTAGAGCGAGCGTTGCTCCCCGGGGACATCGTATGAGATGAGCAGGGTCAGGTTTGGGTTCGGCCGAAAGAACCACTCTCTCGGGTCACAGGAAAGAACGAGCAGGATGCAGAGCAGGGGAAGGACGAGCCGGAATCCGCGGCGCCTCATGCAGTGAGCATGCCCCATGGAAACAGGATGTCAAATCGGCACTCGGGATTCGGGGCAATCATCAATCGAGAATCCGGAATCTACAATCGCAGGCGGGCCACCCCTTGACGCTCTTAGAACTCTGAAATACGGGAAGTGTCCCGAGTCCCCCAAGGACTGTCCCAGTGGTTTCGCGGAAGAGCGATCAGCCGGCCTAGCGCGTCAGGATGACCTTCGCCCGGAAGGGACTGTCCCCTGGGATGCCGGAGGCTGGGACTGTCCCTGCAGGGCGAACGAAGTACACACCCGGGCTCAGATGTCGGACATCGTTGTCGCCCGGGTGCAGGTCCATGACCTTGCGACCCGCTGAATTGAGAAGTGCGAATGACGAATGTCGAATGGCGGATTCCGGCATGTGCAGCACGGCGCGCACGATTGTGGCCGGGGCAGGCTTGTGCGCGACCGGTGGCTTCGGTTCCGCGATTGCGACACCGCCAGGTGGGTACTTGATGGTCACGCACTCCCGGTGGCCCGCCGTATCGAACACGCTGGCCCCGACCACATACACGTATCCTGCGGAGTCCACGGTCAAGTCGGTACCCCCATCACCGCGCGAGACCGGGCCGTCATAGAACTGCTGCCATTTCAGGACTCCGTCGCGGTCGTATGTGAAGGTGCAGATGTCACTTTCAGTTTCGCCTCTGCGATACCCGCACACATAGACACGCTTGCCGTCGACATGCACCGCGCGCGTCCCGTCCGAACTGGAAGTCGGACCATCGTAGCGGACCACCCAGCGGAGGTTGCCTGATGAATCCCAGCTCACCGTACACACGTCGTACTGCGTGCCACTGCCGGAACTCCGACCGGTGACGTACACGTTGCCCGAGTCGTCCTGCGTCATGTCGTAGGGGATGTCGTCGCCGCAGTCGTAGGTTGCCTCCCAGACAGGCCTGCCGGAGGAATCCAGCTTCGCCACCCAGTAGTCAGGCCAGCCGCCGTGGTAGGAGCCGCCGATATACACATCACGGTCTCGGCCGTAGACTTTTACAACAAAACTGTTGACATCGGCGTGGCACGAGGCCCAGAGTTCCTGACCGGCCGAGTCATACTTCACCGTCAGCGAGCCTGACTGCGCCGTGCTGTCGGCACCATCCCCGGTGACGTAGACGTTGCCGAGTTCGTCGAGTACGATGCCCCGGGCCCGGGCACCATCCAGGGTGCGCGCGACCCAGACCACTGTCCCGGTCGAGTCATACTTCACCGTCGCGAAGTCGCTCTGAGTGTATTCGTACCGCGCCTCTCCGGTGACGTAGACGTTGCCCCCGTCATCAATGGCCATGGCCCAGGGCTCATCGTTGTACTCGTCGGGTCCGAACCGGGCTATCCAGGCGACATCACCGTCCGGACGGTACTTGATGGTGGCGTAGTCATGTCTTGCGTTGCTGCTCCGGTCCTGTTTGCTCTCGCCGGTCACAAAGACGTTCCCTTCCCGGTCCACGGCGACCGCGCGCGGGACGTCGCGCTTGCCGATATAGTCGTAATGTCGTACCCAGAGTTGATTGCCGCGTGAATCGTACTTGATGACCAGGTAATCCTCGCGCGTGCTGTCGGACCGCACGTAGCCGACACTCAGGACGTTGCCTGAGCCGTCGACCGCAATCATGAGTCCTCTCGGAGAGTTGAAGTCGGGAAGCGCACTGTAGTGGGCAACCCAGGTCTGTCCGGATGCGGCGGACGCACAGAGCGCCAGCAAGAGGCATCCGATGCACGTCGCGAACAGGAACCCACGCGGTTTCATATGGTGAGCATGCCGCATGGAGACAGGAAGTCAAGCGGGCTGCGGGCACGGGAGGGCGAGGAACCAGGAATGAGGAATGGGGGATGAGGACGTTAATTCTGTGGGGAATGTGGGTTGCAGACGACGGTTGGATGGAGCCTGAGAAAGCCTTGAACGCGGACAAACAGGGCGCGGGGATTGTTGGTTCGCGATGACACTGTGCGGAGGAGGTTGTGCATCGACTCGACGGTGTTCGTCGTGATCGGGAGCTCCAGTTCGGGGTGACGCAGGTGGACTCGGTATAGCTCCAAGTTGCGGAGCAGCTCGCGCACCACGCCGCGGGTTTTCCTGGAATGCGTCAACTGTACGACACAGTGCCGCAGTGCCATCGCCAGCAGATCACACTGCTTCTCATCAGGCGTCTTGATTGCTTCGCAGGCCAACTCAAACGCCAATCTGCGAACATGTCTATCGGGAACGGTTTTCTTCACGCTGCCGGACAATCCCCTCAGCTTCGCCTCAAGATGGAAGTGACACAACTGGTGTACCCATCCGTTCTGCCGGGCAATGCTCTTTGCTCCTCGGAAACCGTCTGAAACCAAGCCGCGTATGCGTTTGCGCAGTTCCGTCGGGATGCCGGCGATGGCTTCACGCCAGCCCGTAGCCGTCTCATTGCCACGGAGCAGCAGCGAGTCCAGGAAGAAGGCGACATCCAAGCCGACCGGTTTGAGAGCCATGTCATAGAGCACCCAGGGTTTCCTCTTGAATGAGAACCACAAGCCGTCGACCACCAGCACCAGAGCAACGTCGTCAGACGGAGGCCCCATGACCGTTTGGAATCGGACAAGCCACTCAAGAGCTGTCCGGCATCTTCTGCGGATGGTTCTCGGGGTGCAACCGCGGCGTCTACTCAGATGTCTTGTGCTTGTGCGCTCCACCAAGACTGCATCAGGCAGTTGCTTATCAACTCTGCGCGGTTTCCGGCCGCGCTTCTTCGGACGAATGGACCACGTCTGACCGCAGTTGACGCAACGTCGGCGACGAAGGCCATGACGCTGGACCATCGGCTTCGAGCAGTGACATTTCGCGTGTAATCTGGCCATACATGCGAATTATCACCGCAAACAGGCCTTAACCTACGCCAAACCAACGAGAAGCCCGGACTGCGCCCCACAGAATTCCCGTCCTCATCCC
>CBDUZK010000193.1:0-4034 GCA_965371675.1 uncultured bacterium
CCGCTACCTGCTCTTCGCCCTGGTAGTCATCGGCGCGGCGATGCTCCTGCCCGAACTGGCCGCCCGGATCGCCGAGTACACCGGCCTGGGCGACACGTTCATCGGCACCACCCTGGTCGCGTTCGCGACTTCTCTGCCCGAACTGGTCACCGTTGCCGCCGCGGTCCACATCGGTGCCGCGGAAATGGCCGTGGCCGGAATCCTCGGCTCAAACCTGTTCAACCTCGCGACCCTGGGAATCACGGACGTCATCTACTGGCGCGGCAACCTGTTCGCCGCGGTCCGGACCACTCACACCGCGCCCCTGGTCGGGGGAATCCTGCTCGCCGGCCTGCTGATTGTCATGCTGAGAACCTGTCCCCGACGCCGATTCCTGCGCATCAACTGGTTCGGCTGGGTCGCGCTCGCGGTCTACGCCGCCAACACGTTCTACCTGTACCTTGTGAGATAGCCCGGACGCCACGAAAAGCCCTTGCACAACTCGAAAACCGGAATAGCATATCCTGCCGGTCCGGACAATGAAAAGCCCCGACTGGCCTGAGACAAACGAAACACACAAATGAAACTGATTGACGTTCTGCAGAAAGAATGCGTCATCGTGAACGCAAAGCTCCGCGACAAGGCCGCGGCCCTCAGTGAAGTCGCCCGGGCAGCCCGGAGAAGTCCGGTACTGAAGGACGTAAGCGAAGCCGAAATCCTCGAGGGACTCAAAGAACGGGAATCCCTCGGCTCCACCGGGTTCGGCAACGGCATCGCCATTCCCCACTGCCGCCTGGAATCCGTACCCGACTTCGTGGTCGGACTCATCACCGTACCGTCGGGCGTGGATTTCGAAGCCCTGGACCGCAAGAAAGTAGAACTCATCGTGTTTATCGTGGCCCCGGAAGACAGGCCCAACGAGAACATCCGGCTTCTTTCGGCGGTTTCACAGACCCTGCTCATCCCCGGCGCGGTCAAGGAAATGCTGGCCGAAGGCACAACCGAGGCGGTACGCGAGAGCTTCCTGCGCCACACCCGGGGCGACATCGACTCCAAAGACCGGACGAGCAAGAACCTGATTCACGTGTTCGTACAGGACGAGAACCTGTTCCACGACATAGTTGCGGTGCTGGCCGCGACCGAATCGAGTTCGCTCGTCGTCATCGATGCGGAGAACACCGGAAGGTATCTTGCCAACATGCCGCTGTTCGCCGGGTTCTGGCGCGACAAACCGGGCGGGTTCAACCGGGTTATCGTTGCGGTAGTAGAGAAGAAACTGACCAACGAAACCATCAGGCGCATCGAGAGCGTCACCGGGAATCTCGACGAGCGCACCGGAGTGCTGGTAACCGCCCAGGACATCTCCTACCTGGCCGGCTCACTCAATGCCCAGGCCTGACCCGGTCGAGAATCCTGCCGTCAGCCGCATGACCCCCAAGAACCGCTGAGTATGTCGTTCTTCCATTTCTCGGCCCTGACCCTGCTCGGCATCGCGACGCTCATCGGGTTCTACTTCGGTCGTGGAGCCCGGCGCATCCGGTTGCCGTCGCTCATCGGGTACATGATCCTCGGCGTCATCCTCGGCCCGTCGGTGCTGCACCTGTTCGACGAGCCGACCATGGCGAACCTGTCGTTCATCACCGAGATTGCCCTCGGGTTCGTCGCGTTCAGCATCGGCTCCGAGCTCAACCTGACGTCGCTGAAGCGTCTCGGCTCAGGCATCGTCTCCATCATCCTCGTCGAGTCCTTCGGGGCCTTCCTGCTCGTCACCGGGGCGGTATACCTGCTCACCCGCGACCTGCCGATGGCGCTCATTTTCGGAGCGATGGCCCCGGCCAGTGCGCCCGCGGGCACCGTTGCCGTGATTCAGGAATACAAGGCGAAAGGCAGTCTGACCAAGGCCCTCTACGCGGTAGTCGGGTTCGACGACGGCCTGGCCATCCTCATCTTCGGATTCGCCGCGGCCATCGCCAAGACCCTGCTGCTCGGAGAGGGCTCGGGCGGCACCGGGAGTATCCTGTCTTCGCTGCTCGCGCCCGCCAGGGAAATCGGGCTCAGCCTGCTGGTGGGCGGGATCATCGGGTTCGTTTTCTGCCAGCTGGTCCGCCGGCTGCAAAGCTCCCGCGACATCCTCATCGTTGCATTCGGAACGATACTCTTTGCCACCGGCCTGTCGGTCCACTGGCACCTGTCGCTGATTCTGACCAACATGGTCGCCGGGTTCGTGCTCGTCAACACCCGGCGCGAAGCCCTGGTCCACCGCGTAATGAGCCCGATGCACGAAGTCATGCCCCTGCTGTTCGTGCTCTTCTTCTGTCTTGCCGGTGCCCATCTCGAGCTATCGGCCCTCCCGTCCCTGGGGCTCCTCGGCGTGACCTATATCGTCGCCCGTTCCGCCGGCTTGATTGGTGGCGCCCGTCTCGGGGCGATGTTCGGTCATGTTGAAGAGAAGATCAAGAAGTACATCGGGCTGGGCATCCTCTCCCAGGCCGGCGTGGCCATCGGCCTGTCCCTCATCGTCAAGCACGACTTCGACCAGATTGCCGTGCAGTACGGAGTACCCGACGCCGCCAGGATCGGCGCCGCGGTTCTCACCACCGTCACCGCGACCTGCATTTTCTTTGAGATTATCGGCCCGATTCTAACGCGAATCGGCTTGAAGAAAGCGGGCGAAATCCCGGAAGAATAACCGGCGCAGGGCCGGGCCTAGTCCTCCACTTCCGCGTCCCGGCGCAGCCGGGCAATCTCCTCCTCAAGCACCCGGTACACATGGCGTCGAATCAGGAACCCGACCAGCCGCTTGCTGTCCTGCTCGTCAACGACCGGCAGGAAATAATGCCGCCGGTCGAGCATTATCTGCTGGGCTTCACGCAGCGTCGTGCTCGGCGTGACCGTGTAGTACACCTCTTCCATCAAATCCTGGGCCAGAATCAACGGCCCCATATGCGGCATGTTCAGAGTGCCTTTCAGACTCTCAAGGGTTATCACTCCCTTGAGCTTGTCCTGCAAGTCGATGACCGGGAAGAAAATCGCCTCGCTCGAGGCAACCTTGTCGAGCACCTCGGCCAGCGGTGCATGCAGCTGGATTGAAGGCTGGTCCGTATTCATGACATCCTTGACCGCATAGGTTTCAAGCAGGTCCTCGGAAGTGATGTTCCGTCCGACTTCACCCGCCCTGGTCACCGCGAACTTCACCGCCGGCGGCCCGAGCATCTCCAGCAGGAAAGTTGTTGTCGTAATCACGGCAACCACGGTGATCGCGATATCCGGATGCCCGGCAAAAACGTGCGACGACATGATGGCGAGACCGATGGCGACCCCGGCCTGTGACAGCAGACTGTAACCAAGGTACTTCCGCACCACACTCGCGGCTTTCGTGATGCGCGATCCCAACCACACACCGGCAACCTTGCCCGCGGTCCGGCCCACCACGTAGGCAATCGCGGTCACCCCGATCGCCCACGTCAGATGGCCCAGCTTCAGATGTGCCCCAACCAGCACGAAGAACAACACGTAAATCGGCGGCGCGGCTCGCTGGAGCGAATCAAACACCTCCTGTCCGCTCTTACCCGCAAGATTGGTGAACACGGCACCGAACACCATCGTCGTCAGGATCAAGTCAATCCCGAGTGCCTGGGCCCCGCCCACCAGGAGCAGAACGCTGCCCAGCACAAACGCCAGCATCAACTCCTTCTCACGAACGTGAACGTAGACGTACTTGAACACGACCGCCACCGCGGCGCCCAGGACCCCGGCACCCAACAGCTCATAGAGCGGCCGGCCCACCGTGTTCATGAGAGAGAACCCGCCGCCGTCAACCATCACCCGGGCGATGGACGAAGCAAAACCACCGCGTATCAACGCCAGCCCGTCGTCCAGGGCCACGATTGCCAGGATCATCGTGGTCAGAACCCCGAGCGACCGGTACTCCCAGAGTACGTTCACGGTTGCGGCCGGTGCGGTCGCGGACGCGATTGCGCCCAGCAAAATCGCCAGGGCCCAGTTGTCCGGAATCGGCACAAAGAACTCAGTGATCAGACCCACCAGCAGGGTCA
>CBDUZK010000194.1:0-4012 GCA_965371675.1 uncultured bacterium
TTCATTCGCAGCTTCTCGTCCGCTGGCCGCGGCTTCGGAGCGCCGTCGGTGATGAGCAACCTGGCGATTCCCAAGTTCGACAACCACATCAAGCTCCACGCGAAGCTCGCAGAGCTGTCCATCGAAGCCCACAAGCTGGTCAAGTCCAACAAGGCTATCGAAGACGTGCAACTCCGAATCGACCAAGCCGCATTGCGCCTGTGGAACATACAGTCCTAAAAAAGGGATCCCCGGGGTATCCGGCCCGACTCCAGGAGCGTCTGGGTGACAAAGCCCCGGATCGAATCCATACACATGGCCCGCTTGGACTACTCAACCGCTTCACGCTGGCAGTGGCCTGCTCAGATACCATCACCGGATTGGGCCTGAGAGCTACAAACCAGCTCTTGTTCACCATCCGCGAGTACGAGTTCAACTACGTTGGTGGATGGCACTCGGTGATGGAAACCGAAATCTTCCGGCTGGGGCTGTTCCGACCGAACACAACTGTTACGTTGTTCTCCGCCAAAGGGTTGACACACGAGACCTACGAGAGTTACCTGAAGGACCGGTTCTACCCCCCGCTCGACGACTTTCCGGAGCGCGACGAATACTTCCGGCGCGCTCAGGCCAATGAGTTGCTCGTGTTATCCGCTGTCGACCCGTCAACCAGCCGTACCACCCGACGGAACGTCGTTGAACGAAACCTCCTGGCCTGCGCTCTGGGCGACGCCGTGTTCATCCCATTCGGGCCCAAAGGCACCAAGACATACCGTCTGGCCGTCCAGGTCGCCAAGATGGGCTGGCCAGTGTTTACTCTCGACGACGAATTGGCCAAGGATCTGCACTTACTGGGCATACCGGGTTTTAGCCGCTCCAGCGTCGGTGACTTCCTGGAAGAACTCGGCGCGCATCTGGCCTTGGAACCCCGGGAGCCCGAAACTGAGCAGTTGACGAGCGACCGACCTCGTACGCGGACCAGTCGATTCCGCACACCCGACCAGCAGTCGCTCCCGTTCATGCGAGAAAAGCCTCCGGAGCCCGAGACTGATGACTAACATCGTGGGAAGCCCGTAGAAATACGGGACGCTTCCTGTTCCTTCGTTCAGCAGTCAACAGGTGCGTAAGCCAACCACGGGGAACCCAAGACGATATGGTACGTAGCTCGGCACCGCTTCCGCAGATGCGACTGGTCGACCGCTGTCCGGCTCGCCGCGCCATTGACAGCCGAGAGGTCGGCCTATATGCTGGCTGCGTTCGAGCTGTTCTTTAACCCGGAAGACCTGTGCGGAGAGGTGCCGGAGCGGACGGTCGGGCTTGCATGGAGAGCAGGTGTACCCTTTGGGTCCCGTGGGTCGAATCCCGCCCCCCTCCGCCAATCGGAGAAGGAGGAAGTATCAGGCTCGGTACATTCTCAGTAAGTCTGAATGTCGCAGACATCCAGGCCTCAAAGTCGTTCTACGAGAACCTCGGTTTTTAGGTCTGTGGTGGTGACATTTCGCAGAATTGGCTCATCTTGAGAAACGGCAATTGCACAATCGGACTGTTTCAGGGGATGATCGAGAAGAACACCCTGACCTTCAATCCGGGTTGGGACGAGAATGCCACTCGACTTGGTTCGTTCACCGACGTCAGAAACCTCCAGAAGACGCTCAAGTCAAAGGGCATTGGAATGCAGACCGAAGCAGATGAGAGTACGTCAGGTCCGGCGAGGTTCACGATAGTTGACCCGGACGGCAATCCGATTCTTGTCGATCAGCACGTATGATGATGACGGCTGGACAAGGTCGACCAGGTGCTGACGCAGCACTGCGGGTTCACGGATGAGGAATTGGACTTCATCATCAACTACGACATCAAGTACCGCATGGGGCGCAATGCCGGAAACGATGAGCGATGAACAGGGAATGCGAGGCTGCGGACATCAGTAGTGTCGGACGATACTTGCTTAGGCTTGCGAATGAGCTATCATACCAAGTGCTTGTTTCGTATGATAACTTGCCGAGCATGGTAGGAAAGTAGGATAGCATGCAACAGTCTGATTTTACGGAGGATGCACCCGGACGACTGGTACCGATTCCGGATGGGGTCCTCGCTTTTGTACCAAGCCCGTTGCCGCCGAGGCTGGTTCTGGATACTGCGGCCACCAATCTGCTGGCAGATGCGATGCACGCGGTCGGCGAGTTGGCTGGACTGGGCCGGCAACTTCCCAATCCGCATCTGCTCATCGGCCCTTTCCTGAGGCGCGAAGCTATCACGTCCAGCCGGATTGAGGGTACATACGCGACGGCAGAGGAATTGCTTCTGTTTGAGGTCGAGAAGCCGAAATCATCATCGAAAGCGGACGTCCGGGAGGTGGCAAACTATGTCCGGGCCATGGAGCACGGGCTGAAGCGGTTGGACGCGCTGCCGATATGTTCGCGTTACATCCGCGAGTTGCATGAGATTCTGCTCGAGGGAGTACGGGGACAGGACCAGCGGCCGGGCGAGTTCCGTAACGTACAGAACTATATCGGGCTTCCGCATGCGCCGGTTGCCGCGGCCACTTTCGTGCCGCCGCCGGTGGCCGACATGCAGACGGCGATGAACGCCCTGGAGCGCTATGTTGCCGAAGGCAACGAACTGCACATTCTCGTGAGAACAGCCCTCGTACACTACCAGTTTGAGGCGATACACCCGTTCCGTGACGGCAACGGCCGCGTCGGGCGGCTGCTTGTGTCCCTGCTGTTCTGCGAGCGGAAGCTACTGCCCCAACCGCTGCTGTACCTCAGCGCCTATCTCGACCGGCACTCGGATGAGTACAAGGACAAGTTGCTTGCCGTGAGCCAGCGCGGTGAGTGGGCGGCATGGGTGACGTTTTTCCTTGCCGCCGTGCAGAATCAGGCTGAGGACGCCATCGCCCGGTCCTGCCGGTTGTTGTCACTGTGGCGGGAGTGGCGGGGTACGACGCAGTCGGCCCGTCAATCAGCCTTGCTGCCGCGGCTGGTCGATGAGTTGTTTCGTTACCCGGCCATCACGATACCGAAAGCGGCCACGATTCTCGGAGTCACGCAGCGTGCGGCTCAACTGAACATTGAGAAGTTGATGTCTGCGGGCATACTGAAGCTTGCTGCCCCGCGCCTCAGAAACCGGGTGTACATCGCGCCGAAGATTATCGAGCTTGTCGAGATGGATAATGCCTAGTCAGACGGAGACCCTCCGATTCCAGATTGGTGATTGCAGATTTGACCCGGAGCCCAAGATGCTATTCATACCGTCACGCTTGCCCTTGATATCAGTCGCCCGCAGCCGGTATCCTCTCAGCCGATGATGCTGGACAGACAAAGTCGGATATGCGGGGACAGGCAATGTGTCGCCCACGCATCAACAAGGAGATAATGTGAGAACTGCTGCCATTCTGTTCGTCGGGGTCCTGCTGATGTTCGTCGGCTGCACGGACGATTCCGACTTCGACCGGATCGACGAGGCGCTGAGAGACGACCCGTTCTTCAATGCCCTGGGCCCGATACCCGGCCCGAGCGACCCGTATCGTACCGGCCAGGGCGGGGGCGACGGCGACACGACGATACCGGTCGCCGCATGGCGCGTGGTCGCGGAGCCGGTCATCGATTATGACATCGTCATCGTCGGCTCGAAGGCCGAGGTGCCGATGATACTGACCTGGCCTTGTACCCTGTACGTGGTCTACACCGACCTGCCGGACACCTCGATTCGCGACACGGCCCTGAAGCCCGCGCCGGAAATCACCGGGCTGATGGAGATGCTGTTCGAGTTTGACGGCACGAACTGGACCATGACCCAGATTTCGCCCTGTGACGCGAGGTTTGACTCCGGGTTCCGGCACATCGAAATCGAATCGCTCCAGGTCAACGTGCGCCGGGCGGGCCAGCCGGTTGAGTACCCTTCCCTGGTGAACGTCTTCCGCCAGCCGCTCGACCCGTACGCCTACACGTTCCAGGTCGGGGATTCAATCGACCTCCGGCTCTGGGAATCGGATATCGTGGACCTGCCCTGGGCCTATCTCCACGGCCGC
>CBDUZK010000195.1:0-3970 GCA_965371675.1 uncultured bacterium
GGGCCGATAGCCGGGATTTTCGGTGCGCCGATCTGGATTGTAATGCTGGTGATGTTCATCGTGCTGGGCATCGGCGCGTTCCTGCTCGGCCGCACGATATTCGGGGTGACCGAGTGGTCGTCGGAGTCGTTCGGCGGTATCCTGGCGTTCGTGTTCGGGGTCGGGGGCGGCTGGGTGATTGCCAACATGGTGCTGCGCATCATCATCGTGAACCAGGGCGACCTCGGCCCGGTCTCCGAGATGATGTGGGCGGCCCCGGTGGCGCGCGAAGTGTTCCGGTTCCAGTGGTGGAACTGGCTGATGAAGACGCTGTTCGACCTGAACCTGGGTCCGAAGATCAACGTGGACGTGGGCTAGCGGCAGGCAGCGAACCATTCGGCCTCCGGGAGTCGTCTTGACACCCGGGGGCCGTGTTCTAGAATTGGCGCATGCTTGAGGTCTACACCGGTGACGGCAAAGGCAAGACGACCGCGGCCTTCGGGCTTGCCCTGCGAGCCACCGGGCATAACTGGCCGGTCCTTATAATACAGTTCATGAAGGGCGACCCCGGGTACGGCGAGGTGGTCGCGGCCCGGGGCGTGAAGCACCTGGAAGTGCTGCAGACCGGGCTTCCGACTTTCGTCGAGAAGGGCAACCCGTCCGAGGAGGACCTGTCCGAGGCGCAGCGCGGCATGGACGCGGCCCGGGACGCGCTCGCAGGGGGTAAGCACCGGATGGTCATCCTGGACGAGATCAACGTCGCGGTCGATTACGGGCTGGTGTCGATAGCCGACGCACTCGCGCTGGTGGACATGTGCCCGGACGAAGTCGAGCTGGTGTTCACCGGCCGGTACGCGCAGCCGGAAATCATCGAGCGGGCCGACCTGGTGAGCGAAGTGAAGGAAGTCAAGCACCCGATGCAGAAGGGGATTGTGAGTCGTGCCGGCATCGGCCACTGAGGAACTGCTGGCGCGGTTCCGGCAGGGCGACCGGCGGGCGTGCGCGCGGATGTTGTCCCTGGTCGAGAACGAGGCACCGCAGGCGACCGACCTGCTGAACGAGTTGTACCCGAGCATGGGCAATGCGTTCCGGGTCGGCATCACCGGGCCGCCGGGCGCGGGCAAGAGCACGCTGGTCGACAAGCTGGCGCAGGAGTGCCGGGCCCGTGGCCGGACGGTGGCGGTGGTGGCGGTGGACCCGACTTCGCCGTTCTCGGGCGGCGCAATCCTCGGCGACCGGGTGCGGATGCCGACCCTGTTCACGGACCCGGGCGTGTTCATCCGGTCGATGGCGAGCCGGGGCGGGCTCGGCGGGCTGGCGCTGCGCACCAAGGAAGTGTGCGACGTGCTGGATGCGTGGGGCCGTGACTACATATTCATCGAGACGGTCGGCGTGGGCCAGATTGAACTGGACGTGGCTTCGACCGCGCACACGACCGTGGTGGTGCTGGTGCCCGAATCCGGGGACGCAATCCAGGTGATGAAAGCCGGGCTGATGGAAATCGGCGAGGTGTTCTGCATCAACAAGGCGGACCGGGCCGGTTCGGACCGGCTGCTGATCGAGGTCCGGTCGATGCTCACCCTGCGGACCCGGCAGGACGAGTGGGAGCCGCCGGTCGTGAAGACGGTCGCCACCACCGGGGACGGCATCACGGAACTGCTCTCAAAGCTGGAGGCCCACCACGAGTTCCTGCTCGAAGATGACCGGATGGCCGAACGGCGTCGGGTCACGGTCCGCAACGAGATTGTGGAACTGGTCGAGGAGCGGTTGCGGCGCGACATCTGGGGCCAGGGCCGGGTGTCGGACCGGCTGGCCGAATCGGTCGAGGCGGTCCTCGCGGGGACGACAACGCCTTACCGGGCAGTGAACGAGATTCTTGATATCGTGCAATCGGATGATTGAGAGGAGACGCTGATGGCGAGCAACGAGGAAATCCGGAAGCAACGCGCGGAGTGGGAGTCCGGGGTTCCGGGCAGTCGGGCCGGGGAGCGCGAGACCCTGTCGGGCGTGCCGCTCAACCCGCTCTACACGCCCGCGGACCGGGACCAGAGCGACTACCTGCGCGACCTCGGGTTCCCGGGCCGGTACCCCTACACGCGCGGCGTGCACCCGAACATGTACCGGGGCCGGCTCTGGACCATGCGCCAGTTCGCCGGGTTCGGCACCGCGCGCGATACCAACCAGCGGTACAAGTTCCTGCTCGGGCACGGCGAGATCGGGCTGTCGGTCGCGTTCGACTTCCCGACGCTTTATGGCCGCGACTCGGACGACGGCCGGGCGCTGGGCGAAGTCGGCAAGTGCGGGGTCGCGATATCCTCGCTGGCCGACATGGAGACTCTGTTCGACGGGATCCCGCTCGACAAGGTGTCCACGTCGATGACCATCAACGGGCCGGCCGCGGTCGTGTGGGCGTTCTACCTCGCGGCGGCGGAGAAGCAGGGGGTCGGGACCGAGGTCCTGCGCGGGACGATCCAGAACGACATCCTGAAAGAATACATCGCGCAGAAGTCGTGGCTGTTCCCGCCCGAGCCGTCGATGCGGGTCATCACCAACATCATGCTCTACGCGGCGAAGCACGTCCCGAAGTGGAACACGATTTCCATCTCCGGGTACCATATCCGCGAGGCGGGCTCGACCGCGGCCCAAGAACTGGCGTTCACACTCAAGGACGGGCTGACCTACGTCGAGGCGGGCATCGCGGCCGGGCTGGACGTGGACACGTTCGCCCCGAGGCTGTCCTACTTCTTCAACTCGCACCTCGACTTCTTCGAGGAGATTGCCAAGTTCCGGGCCGCCCGGCGCATCTGGGCCCGGGAGATGCGCGAGACGTTCAAGGCGAAGGACAAGCGGTCGTGGTTGCTCCGGTTCCACACCCAGACCGCGGGCTGCTCGCTGACCGCGCAGCAGCCGGAGAACAACATCGCGCGCACCGGGTTCCAGGCCCTGGCCGCGGTGCTCGGCGGGACCCAGAGCCTGCATACCAACTCGATGGACGAGACCTTTGCCCTGCCGACCGAGAAGGCGGTGCTGATTGCGCTTCGGACCCAGCAGTTGATTGCGGAAGAGACCGGCGCGGCGAACGTCATCGACCCGCTCGGCGGCTCCTACTTCGTCGAGTCGCTGACCGACGAGCTCGAACGGCAGGCGTACGACTACTTCGAGAAGATCGACACGCTCGGCGGCATGGTGCGGGCGATTGAGAACGGGTTCCCGCAGCGCGAGATTGCCGACGCGTCCTACCGGTTCCAGAAAGCGGTCGAGGAGAAGCGCCGGACCGTGGTCGGTGTGAACAAGTACGTGCTCGAAGGCGAGAAGATGGAGATACCGCTGCTTCGGATTGACCCCGAGGTGGAGAAGTCGCAGCGTGAGCGGCTCACCGAGCTGCGCGGCAAGCGCGACAACGCGAAGGTCGAGCGGGCGCTGGCTCGTCTGCGGGCGGCGTGTGGCTCAACCGACAACGTGATGGTCCCGATACTCGAAGCGGTGCGCGAGTACGCGACCCTCGGCGAGATTTGCCAGGCGATGAAGGACGTGTTCGGCGAGTACGTCGAGCCGCCGATGTTCTAGGAGGTTGTGATGGCGAGGAAACTCAGGGTCCTGATGGCGAAGCCCGGGCTCGACGGCCACGACCGCGGGGTCAAGGTGGTCGCGCGCGGCCTGCGCGACGCCGGGTTCGAAGTGATTTACACCGGGCTGCACCAGACGCCGGAGATGATTGCCGAGACCGCGGTCCAGGAAGACGTCGATGCGGTCGGGCTGTCGATACTCTCCGGCGCGCACATGACGCTCTTCCCGGAGACGATGCGGCTGCTCAGAGAGAAAGACGCGGGCGACATCCTCGTGTTCGGCGGCGGCATCATCCCGGAGGAAGACAAGCAGAAGCTCGAGGAGATGGGCAGCGGCCGGCTGTTCGGCCCGGGCACCGAAATCAGGGAGATTGTCGACTACCTGAAACAGAAGTTCCCGGACAAGACTTAGGTCGCGCGCGCGG
>CBDUZK010000196.1:0-3968 GCA_965371675.1 uncultured bacterium
ATCCGCGCCGAGGTGATTCCGCACCACACCTTCATGACCGTGCGCTGCCTCAAGGTCGCCAAGGCTCGGAACCTCATCCGGCTTGCCGGCGGCGACGAAATCGTCAACGACGGCGACATCTTCCACGTCCGGGCCGGCGGCTAGCCGCAGTCCGAGTCACTCGACAATCACCGACCCGGGTACCCGGCCGCTCCGCGTGGGGTCAGCCGGCTAGCGGGTTATGACGACCTTGCGGACGCTTGGTGCTTCACGCTTCATGCCCGATGCCGCACGGATGAAGTAGATACCGGGAGACATGTGCCGGATGTCGTTTGGGCCGGGCGCGAGGTCCATGACGTGACGGCCGGAGATGTCGAGGAGGGCTGCGTCGTGCTTGCCGGAGAGCGGCAGCGTGCTCCGGCAGATGGTCTGGCCCGGCCGGGCGATTGGGAATCCTGACTTCTCTGCTGTAAGCCCCGCGGTCCAGCACGCTATCATCGAGATACTCCCACCGCGGTAGTTTGCGCAGTACAGCCGGTTGCGCTGCGGGTCGAAGCCGAAATCAATCGGGCTGTCCCCGACCGGTATCGTCCCGACCACGTGGTTTGTAGCTCCGTCAATCACGCTCAGGCTTGTTTTCCGGGGGCAGACGCAGTACACGCGGTTGTTCACAGGATTGTAGAAGACATCTGTCGGCCGCTCGCCGACCGGGACCGTGGCGACGACCGTATCCCCGGCACCGTCGAGGACGGACACGGTCCCGCTCGCTACGTTAACGCAGTAGATGCGGTTGTCAGCGCCGTTGTAGCACATGTCGCCTGGGTACTCGCCGACCTGGACGGTGGCGATGACCGTGTCTGCCCTGCCGTCCAGAATCGTGACGTTGTCGCTCCGGCCGTTGGCGCAATAGACCTTGTTGTCGGTCGGGTTGTAGCAGAGGGCTCGCGGGTCACCACCGGCAGGGACGCACGCCAGCAGGGTATCACCACCCACGTCAATCACCGCGACGCTGTTGTCCGTGCCGCTCGCCGAATACATCTTGCCCTCGCGGGAGTTGAAGCAGAGCGCCGACGGTCCTGTACCGACACCCTTCACCGTCGCAATGACTGCATCAGTGGAGCAGTCGATCACGGTCACCGTGGAGTCCCTTTGCCCCATGCCCCAGTTCGCGCAGTAGAGCTTGCGCTCGGTGGAATCGCTGCACAGGGCCGAGGGCATGTTGCCGACCGGGATGGTCCTGACAACGGTATTGCTGACACAGTCAATCACACTCAGCCGGTCGTCATACTGGTCCGCGACGTACACCTTGTTGAATCTCGTGTTCAGGGTCAGGACGCCGGGGCGGTATCCCACTTGCGGCATCGCCAGGACTCGACCGGAGCGGGCGTCCAGAACGAAGACGCAGTTCCCGCCCATGCCGGTGCAGTACACGGAGTTGTTTCGCGCGTTGAAGGCCAGGGACACCGGCTGTGCCCCGACAACAACGGAGGAAGTGTCGAGCGTTGCCGTCTCGATTACGGTGACCGTGACTCCGCCCCAGTTTGCGCAGTAGACCTTGCCACTCTGCGGGCTCAGGCAGATTCCCGTGGCGTGCCCCTCGCAGTCAGCCTGCCCCACGAGCGTGTCCGCGACAGCATCTAGGACGGCCACCTTCCTGCTCGCATACAGCGAGACATAGAGCCGGTTCCCGACGGTGTCGTGGCAGAGCGAATAGGGAAAACCCGGGACCGGGACCGTCTTGATGACCGAGTCACCCTCCCCGCACAGCACCGTGACACGCCACTCCTGGCGACTCATCACATAGACCTTGTTCCCTTCCGGATTGTGGAACAGACGGTAGGGGTAGGCTCCCACCTGCACGACGGCCAGAACCGTGTCGGCAGCGCCGTCCAGAATCGTCACCTCACCCGCCTGGTCGCTTGAGCAGTAGACCTTGTTGCTCTGAGGGTTGTAGCATAGCGTCCAGGGACGGCTGCTGACACCGACTTCGGTCTTCACTTCGTTCGTCGCGCCGTCAATCACCACGACCTTGCCTGACTCGTAGCACGCACAGTAGACCTTGTCCTCGACCGAGTTGTAGCACAGGGCCGTGGGACCTGGTCCGACCGGCAACGTGGTAATGACGGTGTCAGCCGCACAGTCGATGATGGAGACGGTTTCGCCGACCTGCTGGCCGAAGCCTCCGTTTGCGCAGTAGAGCTTACCCTGCAGGGGATTGTAGCACAACGCCGAGGGACCGAGCCCGACCGGGACGGTCTTGACGGCTGTGTCCGCGGCGCAGTCGATGACGGTCAGCGTCGAATCGGGGCAAGCCTGGCTGCCGCCGTTGGCGCAGTACAGCTTGTCGGTTCCGGGTATCAGGCTGAAGTGGCGGGCACCGGCTCCAGCCGGTATGCGCGCGACCTTTCGGTCGTCGGCCGCGTCTATCACGACTACCGCTCGACCCCACTCACTCCCGACATAGATCTTGTTGCGCCCTGGGTGATGGACGACGCTCCACGGGCCGCTGATGCCTCCGAGGGAATCAGGCAGGAAGATGGTCTTCTCCACGACCTGACCCAGCGCGAAACCGACCATCAGCGCGAGAACGACGACTTTCTTCATGGCTCCCTTCTACCGCTGGAGCATTACCTTGTGGACTGCTGATGCGTCGGAGTCCCGACGCAGGAAGTAGACTCCGGGACTCAGCCTTGCCTTCCGCTCCGTCACGTCCCGCCCCATGATGTCCAGCACCCGGCAGTCCATCAACGCCAGCTCCGGCGCACGCGTGATGGTCGCAAGTACCATCGGCTCGACCGGCTGCGGAATCCACTGCTCCTCGAGCCCGGTCAAGTCGTAGCTGGTTGACAGGTAGAGCCGGAACGCCTGGTTCTCGTGGCAGTAGGCAATGACCGGCCTGCCCAGTTCGTCGAGGTCGATCGAACTGCCCAGGTACCAGCCGCCGACGGTGTTCACAACCTCGGCCTGCCAGTCGCCGTACGTGCCGTGCGCGTAGCGAAGCTGCATCTCGTTGTGCGCGTGGTAGGACATGTGACAGGTGCCCGCCGCGTCGCGTACGATCCAGTTGTCCCAGCCGCGCTTGTTCTGCTGCTGCCCGGCGTCCACGACGTCGGTCCGCCACACGCCGCCGACGCGCCCGGCATAGCGCAGGTCGTACGAGCTTCCGTCGGCCCAGAAGAAACTTATGTGCGGATCCCCATTCTCGTCGAGCACCATCTTGCTCTGGCTCGCGTTGTCCGGGACCACCGTCTCCGTCACCCAGCCGCTGTCGGTCTGCGTGCTGTAGAACATCGCCCCGCTTGACCACGACTCGCAGTGCGCGATGCAGGACCGGCCAAGCGTATCGACCGCCAGCGCGCAGCCTCCACCGCCGAGCGAGTCCACCGACTCCGGATGCCAGCCCTGACTGTCGCGCCGCGCGAACTTCAACATGTAGGTCCACAGGTTCCGCCGCTTCGAGTAGGCCACGCTCGGAAAGCCTTCGGCATCCAGCACCATTGATATGTAGTCGCCCGCCGAATCCGTGTCTATCTCCTCCCTCTGCCACTCAACCCCGTCCCATCGCGCGTACCATGGCGTACCCCGGAACCAGGCGTTGTGAGGGTTGCCGTCCTGGTCGAACTCAAGCGCCGGGTTGCCGTTGTGGAAAGACGCCGCGATATCGACTGTTTCAACCACCCAGCCGGTCGAATCCCAGACCGCGTACTCCAGCCCCGCATCGCTGTAGAAAGCAATGTGCGGCGTCCGTCCCTGCATCCTCACCCGAGGCAGCAGGTTGCGGGCCACACTGTCGACCACGTAGTGGTGCCACTCGGCCCTGGCGGTCGAGGCGGCTAGCAGGATGCCAAGTGCGGTGAAGAAACGAGCCCAGCGCTTCATCCGTCCTCCCTATCTCTGAATCACGACCTTGCGGACACTCGACGCCCCGCGCCTCACGCCCGACGCCCGGAAGACGAAATAGACGCCGGGAGAAACATGTCTCACGTCGT
>CBDUZK010000197.1:0-3962 GCA_965371675.1 uncultured bacterium
GGGAGGGTTATGACATCCAGGAGACGGTGCGTACGACCGGGAAGTCCGGGGCCGAGCACGAAATCGATCTGCTGGGAACGAAGCGGGCCGGTCCGCTCGAGCACCGAATCGTGGTCGGGTTCGCGACCGCTGAAGAGAAGGTGGAATCCGAAGAAGTAATCAAGCTCTACGCCAAGGCCTACGATGTGAACGCCCAGGATATCATCATGGTGGCGTCGCCGCGGTTGAGCGATGACGCGATGAGCTTTGCCCGTCACTACCACATCAAGGTTTTCGATTCCGAGCAATTGAACCGCCCGGATATCGACATCAGAGTGTAGTCGGGGAGGAAGAAGATCGCTACAGAGTTTCGTCCTTCGCGACGGCCTTCGGTTGAATCACCACCGGATTCTGACGTTCCCGGGCAGCCGGGGACACGATTCCAATGCCGAGGACGGGATTGGGTCATGTCCCCGTTCGGCGTGGCACGCAGGTTTTTCGTCTGGGCCGCAATCGGCGCGCTGTTCCTCGACCAGTTGACCAAGGTGATGGTCTACGGCTGGATGATGACCGGGCCGGCCGGTTCCTGGCAGTCGGTTCGGCTGCTGGGTCGGTTCCTTTACCTGTCACCAACCCATAACCCGGATGGGCTGTTCGGCTGGTCGTACGGTCCGCCGTTTGTCTATCTTGTGCTACCGCTGGTTGGGATGGTGCTTGTGACCTGGTTTGCCCTGCAGGCCCGGGATCGCTGGTCCTCGCTTGCCTACGGCATGATACTGGGGGGCGCGGTCGGCAACCTGGTTGACCGGATCCGGCTGGGCTGGGTGATAGATTTCATCGATGTCCGGATACCGCAGATTCGCTTTCACTGGTTCACGTTCAACCTGGCGGATGCATTTGTCGTGGTCGGCATCATCCTCTTGCTGGCGCGCGAGTTGTTTGCCGGGAAGCATGGAGGAAGGAAGACGGAGGAGCGAGGAGTCAGGACGGAGGAGATAGGAGCGAGGAGTGACGCGCAGGGTATACCTCGACAATAACTCCACTACGGCCGTGGACCCGCGCGTGGCGGCCGCAGTCGAGCCGTACCTGAAGGGCGTGTACGGCAACCCATCCAATCTCCACAGCTATGGCCGTGAGTGTGCGGAGGGGCTGGCCGAAGCCCGGGACCAGGTCGCAGGCTTCCTGAATGCCCGATCGGACGAGGTGTTCTTCACTGGCAGCGGGACGGAGTCGGACAACTGGGCGGTAGTCGGGACCGCGCTTCGACATCAGAATCGGGGTCGGCATATCGTGTGCAGTCGGGTTGAGCACGGCGCAGTCCTCGAAAGCTGTCGATACCTGGAGCGGGAAGGGTTCACGGTGACGTGGTTGGGGGTGGACGAGTACGGGCTGGTGGACCCGGGGGACGTGCGCCGGGCTTTGACGCCGACGACGACCTTGGTGACCGTGATGCTGGCGAACAACGAAATCGGCACGCTGGAGCCGGTTTCTGAAATCGCAGCAATCTGCCGGGAACGGGGTGTGACCTGTCACACCGACGCGGTGGCGGCCGCAGGCAAAGTATCGGTCGATGTGCGGGAACTGGGCGTTGACCTGCTGACGCTTTCGGGACACAAGCTGCACGCACCGAAGGGGGTTGGTGTGTTGTACGTGCGGGATGGAACGGAAATCGACCCGCTGATTCGGGGCGGGCACCAGGAACGCGGGCTGCGTGCCGGGACCGAGAACGTGGTTGGTATCGTGGGGATCGGCAAGGCGTGTGCGATACTGGCCCGCGAGTGGCGCGCGGACGCGGAGCGGATGTTACGGAATCGTGACCGGCTGGAAGAGGGGATTGTCGCGCGCGTGCCTGAGATTCGGAGGAACGGGCATCCGGAGAAGCGGGTAGTGAATGTGGTACACTTGAGCGTAGGGTACGTGGAGGGTGAGGCGCTACTGCTGAACCTGGACCTGGAGGGTATCGCGGTCGCGTCCGGTTCGGCGTGTTCGGCGGGGGAGTCCGGGCCGTCGTCGACCCTGGAGGCGATTGGCATACCGCCTTTGTTCCGAAACTCCCCGTTGCGTTTCTCGCTGAGCCGGGAAACAACCGAAGAGGATATTGACTACACTATCGATGTGTTCGAGCGTGTAGTGAAACGACTGCGTGCCATTTCTCCGATCTGGAGTCGTCGGGGCGAGAGCTAGACGGCCGGTACGACGGAGGAGCAGTCGATGTGCCGATAGCCTGATTTCAACGAACGGGAAGTGAAGGCCGGGCCGGGCTAGTCCGTTTTCATGCCGGAGAGTTCCTTGACTTTGGTGACGAGCTGGTGCGGGTCCACCGGTTTGTACATGATGGCGGCTACTTCCTCGTCCCGGGCCTGCCGGGTGAGTTCGCTGTCGGTGTAGGCGGTGATCACGATGAAGTGCGAGTCCGGATGGGCGGGACGGAGCTGGCGGATGAGTTCGACCCCGTTGATACCGGGCAGGATGATGTCAATCACGGCGACGGTGAACTCCTGCTGTTTGAACTTCCCGAGGGCTTCCTGCCCGTCGATGGCAGTGCTGACTTCGAAACCGTAGCTGGTGAGGATATCGGACAGGGTTTCGAGCATCCCGAGGTTGTCGTCTACCAGCAGGACGTGCGTTGGGTCCTTCATGTTTCCTTCCTTCATTGCGGGTCAGTGCTTCCGGAAGTGCGGCTTCGCAGTTGTGCCCTTGCCCGGAGTGCTTCCAAGTTCAACCTTGCCACCATTTGCCCCGACGAGTGTTCGGACCACGGTCATGCCGAGCCCGGTTTGCTGGGGTGACGTCGTGAACAGGGGTTCAAAGACGCGCGCCTGCGTTTCGGTGGTCATGCCGCAACCGGTGTCGATGACTTCGACGTCCGAAGGGTCACGCTTCGTAGGCTGGACTGACGTCAGGCTGGCGAGGTTGGATACGATTGTGGCTACGCTTTCGATTTCCCGCAGCATGATGCCCAGGTGACGTCGGGCTTTGTCGTCGGTCGTGGTCCCGAGATGGATATCGAGGAAGTAGAGGGCATTTCGGATCACGCCCAGCGGCTGACGCAGTTCCCCGGAGAGTCGTGATGAGAGCAGGCCGATCACCAAAAGGGACTCGGCGCTCGGGGGATGAGGGTCGGGACCGGAAATCCCAAGGATAGCCTCGGATTTCCGGTCAGGCCTCGCTGTGTTGCTGCTCATAGTCTTCTTGTTCGACTGTCGAGTCAGTCTAGGTTACGGACATCTGGCTGTCAACCCGTCCGGCATCGCGCCGGGCGTCAAACGTGATGCGTGGAGCATGAAGCGTCAATGTGCTAGTGATTGACAACCCTGCGGGCGGTGGTGGTGTTGCCCTGGGTGTCCGTCACCTGGATGGCGATGGTGTTCTCGCCCGGGCGGAGCTCGACCGGGGAGGTGAAACTCTCACCAAGTTCGTCGAAGATGTCGTCGTCGGGTCGGGCGGGTCGCCAGGGGCCGGCGTTGACCGAGATGCGGGCCGCGCTGAGCGGGGAGCTTGCGTCGGTGGCGTGGAAGCGGACGTGGTTTGCAGTGAGACGGATGCGGCTGACGGTGGGCGGGGTGTTGTCGATGCTGGTCGGTAGGGTGGTGTTCTCGTGGGTGCGGGCGGTCTCGTCCGGTCGGTCGGGTCGGTCGCCGGCGATGAGTTTGAATTCGTACCAGGCGTCGGGGAGCGTGCGCGTGTCGAATTGCCAGGTGGTTTCGGCGATATCGGTCTTGAGTTGTTTCCAGTTCTGTTCGTCGTCGGCCTTGTAGAGGAGGGTGTAACTCAGGGAGTCGTGGTCCGGGTCCTCGGCCTCCCAGGTCAGTTTGCAGACGCCCGGAGTGTTCTCCCCGTCGCTGTCGCCTATTTCAAAACTGGTTATGTGTGGGGGGCGGTTCGGTATGGTGTAGTAGAGGTCGACGCGTTGAAGTTCGGGGGTGAGATCGTCGAACCGGGTGCCAAGCCGGGCACGCCATTGGATGTAGCGGGCCGAGGGG
>CBDUZK010000198.1:0-3950 GCA_965371675.1 uncultured bacterium
ATATTCGGGCCGGTGCTGTCGGTCATCAAGGTGAAGGATTTCGACGAGGGCATCAGGGTGATGAACGGCACGCCCTACGGCCTGTCCTCGTCAATCTACACCAGGGACGTGAACCGGGCGATGAAGGCGGTGGAAATCATCGAAGCCGGAATCACCTACGTGAACGCGCCGACAATCGGGGCTGAATGTCACATGCCGTTCGGCGGGGTCAAGGACACCGGCAACGGGCACCGCGAAGGCGGCTGGGCCGCATACGATATCTTCTCCGAGTGGAAGACGGTCTACATCGACTACTCAGGTGGACTGCAGCGGGCACAGATAGACAACGCGTAGAACGCTCGACGCTCGACGTCAAACGAAAGCGGGGCACCGGTTGGTGCCCCGCGATTGTTTTCAGGCTCCGGCTACTGGATTACCCCGAGCCAGTCACGCAGCAGGAACTGCAGCCTCCCGATGAACAGCGATATCCGGGCCATCACCGTGTAGCCGAACGACGCCCCGAACCCGACCATCACGAAGATGATTCCGACGCGGCTGATCGGTTTCAGGATGCCTTTCTGCTTCGCGGAGAAGAAGAAGTAGGAGATGGTCGCAATCACCCCGATAGCGATGATGATTGCCCAGATGCCGAGTTGCCAGCCCGGACCGGCGGCCGAGTCGGCGAAGCTGCTGCGGGTGATTATCGTCGCCTTGACCTGCTGGAGGATGTTGGCGTCGATTGAGCGGGGAATCGAGGCACCGGCACCGTAGCCGAGCACCACCGCAATCGGTATGCGCACCAGCCACGACACCTTCGGGATGAAGCGGGCGAAGTAGAGCGCGCCGACCATGGCGACCGCAATCAGCCACAGTTGCTCGCCGTGGCTGACCGGGGTGATCAGATAGGGGACGAGGATGCGGTGCCACATGAAGGTGATGAAGTAGCCGTTTGCCACGCCTACGAACAGGTGCTCGGCGAACCGGTAGAACGGGTTCTCGCGGTACAGGAACGAGAAAACCGCCAGCGTCAGGATTGCGGCAATCCAGACCCAGGGATCAGTGGCGAGGTTCATTTCTTCCTCCTGCGGGTGACAAAGTAGGCGACGTTGCCGATGATGATGAAGATCATGATGGCGATATGGGCCGAGGTCTGCGAGGACATGCCTTCGGTTGCCCGGCGTCGCAGGCTCCAGTCCTTGCCGTCGGCGATCATCTTCTCCTCGACAAGCTGTTCGTACTCCGCCCCGCCCTTCATGCCGGCCATCATGCCGGTGAACTGGCCGGAGTTGAGGAAGATGTAGTAGTCGGCCGCGGACACAGCGGTGATGCCGCAGCCGATGGCCAGGTCGAACTGGACCTGCGCGTAGGTCACCCAGCTCTGCGGGACCGAGCTGGCGGCGATGGACACGAGGATGCCCGCGTCATCGTAGTTCTCCAGGTGCTGCATGATCGGCAGGGATTCGGTCGTGTTGCCGAAGTAGTCGACCGGGAAGACGCTCGAGATCCGCTCGCCCATGCCGAGCAGCACGGTCACGAACGGGGTCGACCAGCCCCAGAATACATAGTCTTCACCGTAGATGATCGAGTCCTCCCGGCAGGTCGCGCGTTCGTTGAACTCCTCGGCCACGACCCGGGTCGCGTTCTCACCCAGGCCCACGCCCATCACCGAGCCGAGGCAGAGGACGCCGACCCTGGTCCGGTTGGTGAACGCGTGCCGCAGCAGGGACAGGGCCATCGGGTGCAGCTCCGGTTCGGTGTCGGGTGTGTAGTCGATTGATATCATCAGCGCCTTGTCTTCCGGCATCGTGTCGATGTAGTTGAACAGGCGGGTGACCGGGGGCATGGCTATCGGCTTTATCTGGAACGGGTACAGGAGCGGCACCATCACCACCACCCAGATGATGATGTACAGCCAGCGGCGGTCGATGCGCAGCAGCTTGTCCGCGAAGCCGAGTTTCTCGGGGGCGTCAGGGGTTGTCACTTACCACCTCCCCCGAGCCAGCCGCGTTCAATCCCGAGCAGGATTTTCAGCGACGTGGCGAAGATGCCCAGCCCGACGCCGAACGTGATGCCGCGCTTGGCCGCGGTGTTCGGGACCGCGAGAATCCACTCCGCGAAGTCGGGCAGCGGCTTGATCAGCATCCGCCCGAGCGGCACCGCGCCCAGCATCAGGACGAACGCGGCAACCAGCAGCAGGGTGGCCTCGAAGTTCCGGGCCCGGAACGCCCGGTACGCGGCCGACGTCATGAAGAACGCGAGCAAAGAGAACATCGTCGCGCCGAGCGGGATGATTATTCCCTCGTACAGGGTCTGCATGTGGAAGCTGAATCCGCCGATGCTGGTCGGGAGCAGCGAGCTCGCCTCCGGGTCGATGCCGCCGAACAGGCCGATGACGGCGCTGGCCGCGAGCGCAATCAGCGTCACGTAACTGAACGGCCAGTGCTCGGCCTTGCGCCTGATCTTTATCATGTGGTGGCGGATGATCGAGCCGATGCCGAGCACGAGGCTGAAAGCGGTGATGATGCGGATGACGTTGTTCCGCACGGACGTGTCGATGGACTGGATTATCGGGTGTGGGACCATGAACGCGATGACGGCGAAAAACCCGAACACCAGGACGATAATCAGTGGAAGGCGTTTCTTCATTACGTCTCCTTAGAACAGGTTTTCCACCGGCAGCCCGGTCGCCAGCGCGATGACCGTGCCGACGGCGATAACGATGACAATCAGGAGCTTGGCGTAATCCTGTCCAACAATCGTGCCGAGCAGCAGCGGCTCACGCGACAGGTAGGCCGAGGCGGCGTACAGTTCCTCGCCGATGAGTGTGTAGTCGCAGGCGGTGATGAAGAAGGGCAACTGGTGCAGCGCGTCGGTGCCCGCAATCTGGATTGCGCCGGTCGTGGCCCCGGTCTCGGCCAGGATCAGCGACTCGGCCCAGAACATGCCCATGAAGAAGTTCGTCGCCGGTTTGTCGCGAATCATGATGCCGTCGACCGCGGCCGCGTAGGCGAACTGCTGGTCGGTCAGGTAGAACACCATGTCCTGGTTGAACGCGTCCGGCCGCCCGACGCTCGTGTACGCTTCCTTGACCATTTCGCGTGCGACGGTGTACACAATCGGGTCGCGCAGCGGGACAATCAGCGGGGTCCCGTACTTCGCGGTCCGCTTCGCCACCTCGCTCAGGATGTTGAGCGCGGCGATAGTCGCGACGTCGGCGATTGACGACAGGCCGGGGACGTAGAGGATTGGTCGCCCCATCTCGGTCGCGCGGCCAAGCGCTTCCTCGACCGCGTCCAGGCCGGAGATCCGCCGGATGAACAGCTTCGCTCCGCGCCGTGCCCGGTTGATGAAGAACAGCACCAGTCCGAGCAGGAGGATTGAGCCGATGATTGCGCTCAACCGGTCGGTGTCGAACCACTGCGGGGAACTGGTCGCCCAGGCGGACGGCTCCGAAGCCGTCATCCCGGCGTCGGACACGGCCAGGACCTGGTACCGGTAATTCACCCCGTCGGTGACCGAACCGTCCTCGAAATCCGACGCGAGCCGGCCGGCCATGCCGACCGTATCCCATGTGGTTTCACCCTCGGTCTGTCGGAGTACGCGGTAGCCGAGGAGGTCCGGGTCCGTGGGCGGAGCCCAGGTCACGGAAATCTCCTCGCCGCCGTCATTGGGCACGTCCCGGGCCACGACCTCGGCGGGCGGGCCCACTCCGGACAACAGCAGGGCGATGCTCAAAACTAACAGCATACGAAATCCTCCTGGATTGCCGGTGCAAAGTATAGAATCATCAGGGTATGAAAGATATGTGCCTGCGAGTCTATTGAAACCCGGTGGCAAGTCAACTTCGGGCGGAGGAGAAGAGAGGAGAGAAGATGGATGATGGAGGACTGAGGAAAGAGGAGAGAGGAAGGAGGACGGGTCAGGGCCGCGGCAGTCTCACTTCTGCACTCTGAACTCTGACTTCTCGTGTC